>CAMELE010000016.1 GCA_945923475.1 uncultured Mollicutes bacterium | reverse complement strand
ACTTACACTATTTATGTAAGTTTTATAAAATCAGTCATTTTCTTGAAAATAACCATTAAAGTAAAAATTAATCATTTTAGTAAGGTCTAAAGGCTATACCACATACTGTCCATAAATCTCGTCTTCTTGGTTGCCTTTTTGAATATAATATTCTCATTAGTTCCATACTTAAAAATGACATTATTTCTTAAATACCTTCACTTACTCTATATAGCCCTCTATATAGCCAAAAATTTTTGCTTCATTATTTAAATGTATCTTATTTTTTCTAATTACTTTTCCTATAGTTTTTAAATTAATAACATTACTAAAAAACATTATATATGAAAGTAATGTATTAAGCTTTAATTCTTCATTATCTTTTCTAATAAAAATTGTTGTTTCTTATATTTAAAGTCTTCTTCAATCTTCCATTTTAATAAATAATCTCTAACAAGCTGTAAAATATCATTTTCCCCACTAACAACTCTACTAGTAATTAATGTCATATAAGCTTCATTTAGAGTGTTTTTATATATTGTAAACCCTTTTACTATAATAAGTGTTAATGATTGTTGTTTTAATTCTTATCTGTACTACATTCTTTAAATTTTGTCCTCTTGAGTTAAACTTATAATAATCTTTACGATGTAATGCTATATTTCTAATTGTAGTTTTATCACCATTTGCATATACATTTCTTGTTAAGCATTTAGCTCTTATTATGAAATCAGAGCCCATTTTTATTACTTTTCCAATTAAAATAGCTCAATCAAATCCTCTATCTATGATAAAAGTAACTTTCCCATATGTATTAGTTACATAGTTTATATGTTTAATCCATAGTTCATTATCCGAATTATATTCACTATCATTTGCTGATCTTAATTCTGATACTAAGCTAATTGGTTGATTAGAATTATCTATTGTTGCTATTTCAATAATTTGATATCCTTTGCTAACTTTATGTTCATTAAACTCATCTAAAACATATCCCATATTTTCAAACTTTGTTGTTTTGTTATATCGCTTCTATCAACAAAATATAAACTACGTGCATTAATATATCCTTTAAAAAAAATTCATAGTTCTTTTTTACAAATTCGTTTTTAACCGCAGAATTGACAATAAAACACACTTAAAAAGGCACAGGATTATCTCCTATGCCTAATTTATTTAATTTAATTACATTGATTCATGAATTGTACGGCTGATAACATCATCTTGTTGTTCTTTTGTTAACTTAATGAAGTTTACAGCGTATCCTGAAACACGAATTGTAAGTTGAGGATACTTCTCAGGGTGCTTTTGAGCATCTAATAATGTTTCACGATTGAATACGTTAACATTTAAATGGTATCCACCATCAGATACATAAGTATCTAACATTTGTACTAGATTATCTACCTTTTGTGACATTTTCTTATCCTCCTAATAATTAGTCTTCATCCTTACCAAGAGAGTTTGGTGTAATTGAGAATGTATTAGAAATACCATCTCTTGAATAGTCATATGGAAGCTTAGCAACTGATTCTAGTGAAGCTAATGCTCCGTGAGAATCACGACCATGCATTGGGTTTGCACCTGGTGCAAGTGGCTCTCCAGCCTTACGTCCATCTGGAGTATTACCAGTCTTCTTACCATAAACTACGTTAGAAGTGATTGTTAAGATTGACATTGTAGGAATAGACTCACGATATGTATAGTGCTTCTTAATCATATTCATGAATGTCTTAACTAGCCATACAGCGATTTCATCTACTCTATCATCGTTGTTACCATACTTAGGGAAATCTCCTTCAGTCTTGAAATCAACGATTAGACCATCTGCATCACGAATTGGAGTTACCTTAGCATACTTAATTGCAGATAATGAGTCAACTGCACATGAAAGTCCAGCAACACCTGTTGCGAAGAAACGTCCAACCTTTGTATCATGTAAAGCCATTTCTAATGCTTCATATGAATACTTGTCATGCATATAGTGAATTAGATTTAATGTATTAACATAAACGTCAGCTAACCATTCCATCATAACTTCATATTTATGCTTAACCTCATCAAAGTTAAGTGGACCATCACCTATAATTGGTTGATATTCAGGACCAACTTGCATTGGCTTACCAGTAACCTTGTCCTTCATAAGCTCATCCTTACCACCATTCATAGCGTATAGTAAACACTTAGCTAGGTTAGCACGAGCACCGAAGAATTGCATATCCTTACCAACTCTCATTGAAGATACGCAACAAGCGATACAGTAATCGTCGCCCATTTCTGGACGCATTAATTCATCTGATTCATATTGAATTGATGAAGTCTTGATTGATAAATCAGCACAGTATTGCTTGAATCCAAGAGGAAGTCTCTTAGACCATAAAACTGTTAGATTTGGTTCTGGAGCTGGTCCAAGGTTTTCAAGAGTATGAAGAACACGGAATGAGTTCTTAGTAACTAATGTACGACCATCAGTTCCCATACCACCAATTGACTCAGTTACCCAAGTTGGGTCTCCAGAGAATAATTCATTGTATGATTCAATACGAGCGAATCTAACCATACGAAGCTTCATAATGAAGTGATCCATTAATTCTTGTGCTTCAGATTCAGTTAAGATTCCCTTCTTTAAATCTCTTTCAATATAGATATCTAAGAATGTAGAGTTACGTCCGATTGACATAGCTGCACCATTTTGGTCCTTAACAGCACCAAGATATCCAAAGTATAACCATTGAATAGCTTCCTTAGCATTTTCAGCTGGACGAGAGATATCGCAACCATAAGAAGCTGCCATTTCAGTTAATGCCTTTAATGCTTTAATTTGTTCAGCAATTTCTTCACGATCTCTTACTCGATCAGGAGTCATTTCACCACAAATAAGTGACTTATCTTGCTCCTTCTTCTTAATTAAATATGTAGTACCATAAAGTGCAACACGACGGTAATCACCAACGATACGTCCACGACCATATGTATCAGGTAAACCTGTTAAAATATGAGCTGAACGACATGCTCTCATTTCAGGAGTATAACAATCGAATACACCGTCATTATGAGTCTTACGATACTTTGTAAAAATTTCATGAATTCTTTCAGTTACTTGGTATCCATATTGACTAGCAGCTTGCTCAGCCATCTTAATTCCACCAAATGGCATTAAAGCTCTCTTAAGTGGCTTGTCTGTTTGAAGACCAACGATCTTCTCAAGATCCTTATCGATGTAACCAGGATTGTGTGAATTAACTTGAGAAACGATATCAGTATCGCAATCAAGAACTCCACCTTTTGCACGTTCTTGAGCCATTAATTCAAGAACCTCGTTCCATAGTTTCTTAGTAGTGTCTGTTGCAGGTGCTAAGAAGCTAGCGTCTCCCTCATATGGAGTATAGTTTCTTTGGATGAAATCACGAGTATTTATTTCGTCATTAGACCATTTTCCAAGGGTGAAACCTTCCCATGCTTTGTTCATAGTATTTGACCTCTTTCTTAATTTAAAAATTTACTATTTGTGAGATTTTTTTTGCTAATTAATAGCAATTGCTCCCACCGAATGATATTATTCCATAATGACATATATTTGTCAAGAAATATGCATATAAATTTTACTCTTTTTTACTTTAATTCATTTATTTTTGCATCAAGCCATAATTCAAGAATTTCCTCTGGTTGATATCCCTTACAGCGAGCCTTAATTTCTCCATCTTTTGTAACTAAAATAGTTGGAGCAGTTAAAACCTCAAATAATTCCATTAATTCCGTTGTATCCTCTGATGCTTCAATATGAACCAATCTACAATCCTCACGCTTGCTAACAATATTTTGAAGCACAGGCATTAGTGATAAGCAATTTGCACATGATTCACCAGATATTTCAATAACACAAATTCCTTTTAATTCTTCTTTGTAATTATCCTTTGTTATCATCCTATTCACCCACTTTCAATACTTCTTTAGCGTGTAAAACCTGTTCCTTTGTAGGAGGCTCTACACCCTCAAGAGGATATGGAATTCCTAAATTTTTATATTTTACAACACCCATTGTATGATATGGTAGCACCTCAACCTTATCTACAGTCTTAATTTCCTTTAGGAATTCCTTTAGTTTTTGTAGTTCTTCCTCTTCTGTTGTAATTCCTGGTACAAGCACATGTCTAATCCACATATGCTTATCGTGATCTGATAGCCATTTTGCGAATGCTAAAGTATTTGTGTTATCTACTCCAGTTAATTCTTTATGACCTTTGCTATCAATGTGCTTAATATCGAGCAAAAATAAATCTGCATATTTTATTAATTCTTCATGCTTTTTAACATTTTCTGGATTATTAGGATTAAACATAAATCCAGATGTATCTACAGCTGTTCTGACTCCTGCATCGTGAAATAGCTTTAAAAGTTCAATCGCAAAGTCCATTTGAAGAAGTGGCTCACCACCAGTAATAGTAATTCCACCTTTATCTCCCCAATAGCCTTTGTATCTCATGGCCTGATTAAAAATATCTATAGCTTCCCATTCCTCTGCACCTTCTTGAGTCCAGGTATCAGGATTATGACAATATTTACATCTTAAAGGACAACCTTTAAAGAAAATAACATATCTTATCCCTGGTCCATCAACTGTACCGAATGATTCAAATGAATGAATTTTACCTTTCATATTACATCACCATATGTAGTATACCAATTTTTAGAATTTAAAACAACAAATATGCTTAAATTATTAAATAGATTGTAAGACATATCACAAATGCAATAATATTAACCAATATTCCAATAAGATAACATTTTTTCATATTCGTAACTTTAAACGAACCTAAATAAAAGCTAATTATATATATCGAAGAATCTGTTGATCCTTGTAATATACTTGACACATAAGCAAGCTTTGAATTTGCTTTATATGAATTATAAATATTAACCATAAATCCAATTGATGCTTGATTAGAAAGGGGTCTAAATAAAGCTTGTGAAATTAAATCAGCATATTCCTTTGCACCTTTAAATAAATCACTAATTAAGCCGCTAGCTCTTAAGGTATTTATACAAATATACATTGTAATCATAGAAGGTGCGATTTTTAATACGCTTTTTACTCCATCCTTAAGTCCATCAATAAATGCATCGTAAGCTTTTACATTTTTTACTACGGCAAATACAAATATTAAAAGTAAAAAAACAGGAATAATATAAGCACTAATCATATCTAATCAAAACCTTATTTAATATAATCGTTGATATAAAACAACATAAGCTTACTAGAAAGGTAGGTAAAATAATGTCATAAGCGCCTTCTATATATGTTTGACGGATAGCTACAATACTTTGAGGAATTAGACAGAATCCTGAGGCATTTAATGTCAAAAAGGTTGTTATTTCATTATATTTAATCTTATCCTTTGTTAATTTCTCCATTGCTTTTATTCCTGCACTTGTAGCTGCACCGTTGATACCCAAAAAATTGCAGGTTAAATTTAGGGAGATATAGTCAAGTGCTTCTTTATCATCAAGACGGGGGAATAATGGTTTTAACATTTTAGATACAAAGCATGTAATTTTATCTAAGAATCCACTTCTTTTAGCAATTTCTAGCATACCAGAAAATAGTATCATTACAGCGCCCATTTTTAGTATCATAATTATCGCTTCATAAGGAAGTTCAAGTAAAATTGATGTAAGCTCCGATACTTTACCAGTTATAATCGCATATATAATTGCAATAAGAAATATTATTACGAATAATATATTTATCAAATGTGTTCACCTTATAATAATATTATTATTATATCCATAAAAAAATGAGCAAATATTAATCTTTGCTCATAATTTCATTTAAATATTATGTATTTGAATATTCTATAATTAATATAAAAATAGCATAAAAAGCTCGGGCCTGACCCAAGCTTTATACTAATTATTCTTCGCTATTATTTTCATCTTCATCATGCTTAATATTAAGCTTCGACAAAACCTCGTTCATATGGTTTCCATATTCTAAAGCTTCATCATATTTGAATATTAATTCAGGCATTTTACGAGCATTTAAGGTTTTTGCAAGCTCACGTCTTAAATAAGACTTTGATTCCTCTAAAGCGTCAGCGACAGCACCCTTATCCTTCTTAATATATGATGTATAGTAAATAGTCATATAGGATAAGTCATTAGTTATTCTAACCTCTGTAATTGTAGCTTCCTTTAAATACTGATTTCTTGAATCACGAGAAAGAAGGATTGAAAGCTCTCTTAAGGCATTAGACTCTAATCTTTTAATCAATAAACTCATTATTTACGCTCAATTTCCTTCATGACTGAAGCTTCAAAGATATCTCCTTCTTTAATATCGTTGAAGTTTTCAATTGTGATACCACACTCGTATCCATTTTTAACTTCCTTAACATCATCCTTAAATCTCTTTAAAGAAGCCATTTTACCTTCATATACAACGATTCCATCACGAATAATTCTAACAAGTGAATTAGATTGAATAGCACCATCAGTTACATAGCATCCGGCTACAGTACCAACCTTAGAAATCTTGAATGTATTACGTACCTCTGCTTGGCCAATAATAACCTCTTCAAATTCAGGAGCAAGCATACCTTTAAGGGCAGCTTCAATATCCTCAAGAAGCTTATAGATGATTGAATATAATCTAATCTCAACACCTTTTTCCGCTGCAGTTTGTCTAACTGCTGCAGTTGGACGAACATTAAATCCAAGTACAATTGCGTTTGACGCAGATGCTAAAATAATATCTGTATCTGTGATCGCACCTACTGAGCATCTAATTACATTTACTGTAAAATCATCAACCTTAATTTTTTCAAGGCTTTGACGTAATGCCTCAGCACTACCTTGAAGATCAGCCTTAACAATTAAGCTCAATTCCTTAGATTCATCCTTAGTACGGAATAATTCCTCAAGTGACTTCTTAGAAGCCGCATTTGCCTTATCCTTTGTTCTATTTGTACGTTGTTCAGAGATTTCTCTAGCCTCTCTTTCTGATGATAGAGCCATAAATTTATCTCCAGCAAATGGAACATCATCAAGACCAGTTACAACAACAGCCATTGATGGTAATGACTCGTTATATTTAATATGACGGTCATCCTCCATTGTTCTAACACGTCCATATGTATCTCCACATACTACGTAATCTCCAATTCTTAAAGAACCATTTTGAACTAGGAATGTCGCAACAGGACCTCTACCTCTATCAAGCTCAGCCTCAATTACAGATCCTGTAGCTAGACGATTAGGATTTGCTTTAAGCTCCATAACCTCAGCAGTAAGCTGAATTACATCTAAAAGTGCATCTACACCAATACCCTTAAGTGCTGAAATCTCAACAAATGGAGTAGAACCACCCCAAGCCTCAGGAACTACATCATAATGAGTTAATTCCTCCATAACCTTACTTGGATTTGCACCTGGCTTATCACACTTATTAACCGCTACAATGATTGGACATTTTGCAGCCTTAGCATGGCTAATAGCTTCCTCAGTTTGTGGCATTACACCATCATCTGCAGCTACTACAAGTACAACAATATCAGTTACTTGAGCACCACGAGCACGCATTTCAGTAAATGCTGCATGTCCTGGAGTATCAATAAATGTAATTTTTTGACCATTTCTTTCAACCTGGTAAGCACCAATATGTTGAGTAATACCACCAGCCTCACCAGCTGCAACACGTGTATTTCTAATATAGTCAAGTAATGTAGTTTTACCATGGTCAACGTGACCCATGATTGTTACAACAGGAGGACGAGTAGATAAAGTTTCTTCTGCATCATCGATTGTGAATTCATCAAATCTAGTTACATCTGTTACAACCTCATCCTTTAATGAATAACCAAATTCAGAGGCTACAAGTTCAATTGTATCTCTATCAACAGATTGATTTTGATTAGCCATTATTCCTAGTTGCATTAGCTTCATAATAATTTGAGCAATTGGCTTGCCCATTTCTGTAGCCATATCAGCTACAGTCATTCCTTCTTTATAGACTAAAACTCCATCCTTAGTAATATTTTTATCCTTTTGCGGGATATTCGATATTCTTTGTTCAGTCTTTTTTGCTTTCTTTGCCAAAATATCACCTTATTCCTTTAATAATTTTGCAAAGCCTCGATCCATAATACCTATTACATGTATATTTTTCTTGCCAATGGCTTGGCTCAGGTCATTACAAGAATAGTTTTTGTTGACATCAACATTATATGTTGTTGCCTTATCAGTTATTTTTTTAGTAGTATTTAAAGCTGTATCTTTAGCTAGAAACACTAAATATATGCTATTATTTCTCAAGCCTTCAATGACCATATCAGTCCCTGAAACTATCTGACCAGCTCTTTTAGCAAGGCCAAGGTTTAAAAGAATCTTATCCATTTACAACCTCTACTAATTCATCATAGATATTTTCTGGTACTGAAACCTCAAGTTTTTTATCTAAAACATGAGATTTTTTCGCAGCTAAAACCACTGCTACATCCTTTTTAAGATATGCACCACGTCCATTTGCCTTACCAGTTTGGTCAATAATTACATTTCCCTCTGGGGTTCTTACAATACGAATCAAATCCTTTTTTTCAAGAATCTCACGGGTTTGGCAGCAAGTACGTAAAACGAGTTTCTTTTCCTTCATAATTACCTCAAACTAAATGTTAAGTAACCCTTCAGCACGAGCATCCGTAGCAGACTTAATATCAATCTTCCATCCACATGATTGAACAGCAAGACGAACATTTTGTCCAGACTTACCAATTGCAAGACTTAATTGATCATCTGGTACGATAGCTAAAGATGTTTTTTCTTTAGGATCAATATTTAAAACTAATGTAACCTTTGCAGGTTGAAGTGAATTTCTAATTAATTCTTCTGGATCCTCACTCCACTTATAAAGGTCAATCTTTTCACCATTTAAAGCTTGAACAACTTCCTTAATACGATTTCCGTTTTCACCAACGCATGAGCCTAAAGCATCAACCTTTGGATCATTAGAATAAATTGCAATCTTTGAACGGTCTCCAGCATCACGAGCAATTCCCTTAATTTCAATAATTCCATCTTTAATTTCAGGAATATAATTTTCAAGAAGACGTGTAATTAAATTACGGTCTAAACGAGATAATTTAACCTTAGGATCCTTTGTAGTTTGCTCAACCTTCTTAACATATACAGAAATTCTATCACCTACTGCAAAAGAATCATTAGGTAGCCATTCAGCACGAGGAAGTACTGCAGTTGTTCCTTGACCAATGCTTAGGTAAGCATAATTGTCATCAACCTTTAATACTGATGCGCTAATCATTTCATTCTCTAAATCCTTAAAGTATTGATAAGCCTTTTCACGAAGTAAAGCCTTTATGTTAGATGCAAATGTAGATTTTGCACTACGAGCAGCTTGACGACCAAAGTCCTCCTTAGTAGATACTATAGTTGATAAAATATCTCCAACCTTTGCAGATGGCTTAATCTTCTTAGCTTCTTCTAATGTGATTTCTGCAATAGCATCTGGTTCAGTCTCAGTTGATAGTTCTTCAACAACCTTACGTTGTGCAGTTACAACTAATTCGCTCTTTTCAGGATTAACCTTTACAACAATTGTTGAATTTGGCTCAACCTTCTTTGCAGATGCAGCTAGGCTCTTCTTTAAAACCTCAATCATTTCCTCATAGGTTACACCACATTCAACTGCATATTCCTCTAATAACTTAAATAATTCCTTGTTTACCATTTTAAAAAAATCCTCCTAAATCTTAACGGCAAGTCTAATCTTTTTGATGTCAGTTTCTTTAATAGAAACCTTCTTCATTCTTCCTTTGATATTAATCTCAACAACTAAGGTATCATCCTCATAGGATAATAGTGTTCCCTCATATGTCTCATTTATAGTCTTAACATTGACGTATTGGCCAACGCTTTCTTTTATTTCTTCTTTATTTCTTAATATTCTTTCTGCTCCTGGTGAACATACCTCTAGCATATACTCAGGCATATCATTATCATATTCATCAAGCTTTGAAGATAGATATTCATTAACAATTGCTAAGGTATCAGAATCAATTCCACCCTCACGCTTGTCAACCGAAACCCTAAGCATACGATATCCGTATTCCTTAACCCACAATACCTCATATAAATATAGGTCATGCTGCTTAAGGATAGGTTCAATCATTTTTTCAACTAAAGATGTATCAAACATACTAGCACCTCCTAATATGACATTTAAAAAAGTGAGAAATAAATCTCACTTTCCTAATCAAATATCTATATGTAGTTTACCACAATTATAAAAAAATACAAGTCTTTTTAATCAAATAGTTATTTTTTTAAGTTATTCTTTATAAAATTTTGGTTAAAATCAAGCATATCTAGAACTTGATTCATAACTTTTGACTCAACACACTCTACTCTAACTGTATTAAGTGTACTGTTGTTATGAAAATGAATAACATATGAATAAATACCTTTTTTTCTTCTTAGCGGAGTTGAAATATCCTCAACACCAATGATATTCTTCTTTTCTACAACTAATATCCTTTTAGTGAATGATCCATAATATACCGTAACCTTATCATCATTTACTGTAATACCGTTAGTTTTTTTGGCTAGAATTCCATTAATAATTAATATTATCTCACTAAAAAGATATAACATACCTACTGCAATGAATCCATAAAATGCCTTTTGACTATAAAATATACCAATTAGTAATATGACAATTGAAGGCACAACCATACTTATAAATAAGCTTAAATTTGACCAAGTCAAGAAAGGTGTAATGCTTGGTGATGCTATATCCTTATCATCAACCTTATATCCACCAACAAGATCATTTAAATACTTATTTACCTCATCTAATCTACATAAAGGAATTAACACACCAGGTATGCCAGCATTTTGACTGCTTGAGTTATTTTGATTATTTGAATTTTGACCATACCCCACAACATTTAAATAAATAGTTGCATATCCAAATATTCTCATAATTATATTTTGATAGATAGTAACTCCTCTTATTTTAGAATACTCTAAGCTATTATCAACCTTAGTTAATAGGCCATGACTGATTTGTAATGATGTAGCACCCTTTTTAATATTAAAATTATGATACATAAAAAATGTAGTTACAACACTTACAGCTGTAGTAAATGCAGCCAATCCTAAATAACCAAATATTATGGTTAAGATAATTGTCCAAAACAAATCAAACGTAGTAATACTATTTATAATTACAATAGCAATCACACCAATCATTACAAATATTAAAAATGAAATAACGAAAGTTAAAATATTTGAAAGTGAATAAAGAAATTTACCCTTTGATGTAAAATGATAATCATAATCTTGACCCGAGATAACATTTTCATAATTACTAATTAAAGCTTCATCATCGTTAGTAATATCATCCTTCGTATCCTTCATTATTTTAATTTGCTTGTATAATTTATCCGCATCCTCGTTATCTAATACAACCGCAAACTCAGCATTAAATGCTGTATTAGTTGAACCAGAATCAACTAAAATATACTTGACATGAAATATTCTTGCAAGCAAAGATTGTTTTGTGTTTATAGCATTGATTTTTTCTCTTTTGATAATAGATGTTTTTTTAAATATAACACCTCTTTGGCATTTAATTTCTTCATTATTAATTGAATATCCAGCTGATTTATAATATAGATATGAATATATTGTTATTACGATTCCCGCTAAAATAAAAACTATTATATCAATTAGAATAACTATACCAATATTATCTATAATATTTTCATTTTCTTCCCCTTCAAATAAAGAAAAATTAAACATTAAAATAAAAAATAATGCTGTAATTAATCCCCCAACAATTCTTAACGGGATTATCTTTTTAGAAAATCTAGTCACTGTTATCACCAACCACTTGCTTGATATCAGCTATAAACTTTGATGCTTCTGCATCACTCAACCCAGCAACTACAAAGTTAGATCCTGCTGTAGATATTTCAACTGACTTAAGTCCTAATGCTCTCATGATAGGTCCACTACTTAAATGGACATCCTGAGTTTTTTTGCAAGGAATAATCATACGGTGCTTAAATATAACACCCTTTTCAATATAAACTACTTCCTCTTCCAAATAATAGTAATAACAATTATAGCTTAATATTACAAATACATAGGTAATAATTATACCAAGTGCTAAGACTACACCTACCGGAAGCACAGTATATAACCAGTAATCACATGGTATAAAAAATGTAAATAAATAGCATAGGACAATAATCGCCCAAATAATTGTTGAACGAATCAACCAAACTGTTCTCATTTTTCCATCTAGATGTTTTTTCATGTTTTATTTCCTCCCTATAAATCCATCTCAAGTATAACTGGGCAATGATCTGATCCCATTACATCTGTCAAAATATCTGCTCGAATTATTTTATCTTTTAACATATTAGATACTAAAAAATAATCAATTCTCCAGCCTATATTTTTTTGTCTTGCAAAGAAGCGATAGCTCCACCACGAATACTTTATTGTATCCGGATTTAATAATCTAAAAGTGTCAATAAAACCTTCATCAAGTAATGCTTGAAGCTTTGTTCTTTCTTCTATAGTATATCCCGCATTTCTTTCATTTGAAGTTGGATTTTTAATATCAATAGGCTTATGAGCCACATTTAAATCTCCACAATAAATAACCGGTTTCCTATTATCTAATGATTTTAAATACGCTCTCATATCATCCTCAAATTGCATCCGGTAGTCTAATCGCTTTAGCTCCTCCTGACTATTTGGAACATAGCACGTTACTACATAATAATTATCATACTCAAGAGTAATAATTCTACCCTCATCATTATAGAGCCCATTCATACCATATGCAACTGAGATTGGCTTATGCTTAGTATATATTAAAGTACCACTATAGCCTTTCTTTATGGCACTATTTATATAGGAATAATAGCCATCTATATTAATATCTAATTGACCCTCCTGCATTTTTGTTTCCTGAATACAGAAAAAATCTGCATCAATTTCTTTAAAAAATTCATCGAAATTCTTATTTTTAATAGCCCTTAAGCCATTAACATTAAAGCTTATAAAACGCATAGCTTCCCCCTTACTTCTTCCTTTATTTATTTTTTAATTTTCTTTCGTTTATAATTATTCCAATAACAATACCCTGCATCATTAAAAATATATATAAGAATGCAATAACTATTGTAGAAAATACTCCATAAAGCATATCATAATTAGCAAAATAGGTTACATATATTAAGAAAATGATAGATACAACTGTAACATAACAAAGTGAGAACAAAATACCTCTTAGCATTTGCTTAATTTTAGTATCCTGAACCTGGCAGGCATTTTTATTAATAATACATAAAAATCCTAGTAGCATTCCCAAAAATATAGCGTAGGTAAGTACATTAACAAGCACCTTAGACCAGGGATATTTTAAAAACGTATTACCAATACTAATAGCTAAAAAGCCTGCCGAAACAATTAGCATTAACAAAAGCACAAACAAACAGGAAAATAATTGTGTTTTAATGGTTACTCGTGGTTTTTTTATTTCGTATATTATCTCTCCTGTTTTTCTTAATTGAGTAAAAAACTTCGACGCTGAATAAATCGTTGTTAAAATGAACAAAATTGAAACTCCTGCGTTTAAGTCAAATGAAATATAATTAACAATAACAGAAGGAAGTGCAATTTCTAAATTAAACCAATTCCCGATTTTAACATAAGCACTTATGCATAAATATAAAAGCGGTATAAAAGATAAAATAAAGAAAAACGATAATGTACCTGCTAGGGTATCAAATCTTTTATTCTTACAATATTTAAAATATTCAAGTATCTTTTTTACCATAAAAAACTCCTATCGCTTAATATTATTTATTAACTCGTATCATTCTAATAATTAATTCCATATGTCATTTCTATCTTAATAATAAGTTAAAACACTATTCGCATTTCACATATTGATTTCATTATATCATTTAATTTTAATTTTGTGTTAATTAAATCTTAAAAATATGCTTTTTAATCTTACCATTGGCCTTTGAAAACTTTTCATTCTCTTCTTTTTATGCTACAATATCACGTGGTGATATTATGACTGAATTACTCGCTCCAGCTGGAGATTTATTATGTGCAAAAACTGCACTATATAATGGTGCGGATGCAATATACTGCGCATGTGAGCATTTTGGTGCCCGTGCATATGCCAAAAATTTAACCTTAGATGAGCTAAAAACTTTATTAATTTTAGCTCATAGCTTAAATAAAAAGGTCTATGTTACAGTCAATACAATAGTTAAAGACACCGAACTTGAAGCTTGCAAAAAATACGTAAATGAATTATACATGCTTGGAGTTGATGGGCTAATCCTTGCCGATTTCGCAATGATTAATTATGTCATTAACAACCTTAAAGGAATTGAAGCTCATATTTCAACTCAATGTGGTATAAAATGCTTAAATGATGTTAGATTCTTTGAAGAGCTTGGCGTAGATAGAGTTGTACTTGCAAGAGAGAATTCGTTTGATGAAATAAAATTAATTAAAGAAAATTCTAAAATGCCTCTTGAAATATTTGCTCATGGAGCATTATGCGTATGCTACTCAGGTGGATGCTTAATGTCTTCATTTTTAACTCAGCGAAGTGGTAACCGTGGTAGATGTAGTCAAAACTGCCGTCGTGAATACCAAATATTTAAGGATGGACAAGCCTTAAGCGAAAAGGGCTTCCATTTATCAATGAAGGATTTGAACACTTCTTCTAATGTCAAGGAATTAGTTGATATTAACATAGATTCACTGAAGCTTGAGGGTAGAATGAAAAATCCTGACTATGTTAAAATAATCACCTCTGAATATCGTAAGAAGATTGACGATGCTACTTATAAGCCTAATAAGCTTTCTAGTGTTTTTCACAGAGCATATACTGAAGGCTTTATCTTTGATGAGGATAGAGGAAGCATTGTAGATATTAAAAAGAAAAACAACGAAGGTGAATTTGTTGCAAAAATAATTGAGCGCTGTGGTGATTTAACTAAAATCAACGCTTCTAAAGAATTATATGTCAAAGATAGAATCAGAATCGAAGGTAAGGATGAAGATTATTACTTTACGATTGATAAAATTTATAAAAATCCTAAAGATAAAAAGGAATATCAAAGTGGAATTGGTGAGATTTATATTAATATTTATGGAAATATTAAAGTAGGCAATATTTTTAGAATGGTTAATTCTCAAGTGAATTTAGAGGAAGACAATACATTCAAAAAGGGTATTATTATAAAAGCCATTGGTAGTGTTGGTACCCCATTAACACTTCTTACAACCTTTGACGGACGTGATTTTTCTGCTACTTCTTCTGAGGTGTTCCAATCAGCTTCAAAAAAACCTATTGATTATGAGATACTTAGTAAGCATTTAAGTAAACTTAATAATCAATCATTGTATTTAGAGCACATTGATAACCAGCTTAAGGGTGATTTGTTTATGTCAGTTGGTTCTATAAACGAAACTAGACGTAATCTAATGGACCAAATCAATACATATGCTCAGGGTGCAAGAGTCTTACCTAATAATTATTATAATAATGAGGAAATTAATTATGAGGACGAAGATATAGTCTTATGTGCATTTTGTACTAACAAAGAACAATATGATACATTAAAGAGCTTAGGTGTTGAAAATATATACTTCGAGAATTATGTTCCTTATGTAGATGCTAAATTTAAAGATATTAATGAAGATTATATCCTTGCTGGAAATTACGGGGCATTATATAAGTATAAAGATAAAACAATTACCGCGGACTATTCATTTAATACGATTAATGCCGATGCAGTATACTACTTACATAAAGCGGGTGCTAAATATGTAACTGTATCTTTTGAAACATCAAAGACAGATTTAAAAAATATCTATGATTCTTATATTCCTTATGGAAATAATCCTAATCTTGAAATGATAGTATATGGAAAAGAAAATCTTATGACTACAAAATATTGTCCTTTAAAGCGTTATGGTCAATGTGGAATTTGTAATCATCATAAGTATTATTTAGCTGATGAAAAGGGTAAATTTGAAATTTATCATGTTGGATGTATTACCCACATAATAAATGAAAAACCAAATAATTTAATAGATGATCTAGATTATATTACAAAGTATGTTAAGAGATTAAGATTACAGTTCACAAATGAGTCTAGTGATGAAATAATTAAAATTGTTGATCAATTTAAAGAACGTTTAAATGGCTCAAATAAAAGCTATTTTGATTCAATGAATAATACAAGAGGCGCATATAAGCGTCAAATACTATAAAAAAATTGGTGTATATCTAATGTGATATGCACCATATTTTTATTTAAATTTTTAAATCAGATATTAAGTCTAAAATAATCTTACAAGAGCGATTTGCCATTTGTCCTTCAAATTCCATATAATTATCAACCTGAGAGTCGCTATCAATAATATCAGATATATATCTTACTGATATGAATGGAGTATTTAGTATATAACATGCTTGAGCAATTGAGGCACCTTCCATTTCACAAATCATATTTTCGTATTTTTTTGATTTAACATTTTCAATTGTTGTAATAAAAGAATCTGATGTGACAGTTGTACCTAATTGGTATGAATAGTTGTTTTTCTTAAGGATTTCTTCTACTTGTGCTAAATACTTCTTTGAAGCTTCATACATATGAGGCATTTGAGGAACTTGGCCTATCTCATATCCAAATATAGTAGCGTCAACATCTCCGTATGTTAAATACTGTGATAAAACTATATCCTTTGTTTTAAGGGGTGCTACTCCTCCAGCAATTCCTGTATTAATTATTAAGTTTGGATGAAAAAGTTCAATCATTAATGAGGCGCCCACTGCAGATGCAACCTTACCTATCCCTGATTTTAGGATTACCACTTCTTTACTAAAAATCGTTCCTTTAAAATATGTACATATTCCTTTTTTAATAATTTCTTTATTTTGAAGTGCTGATACAATGTCATTAACCTCAACATCCATTGCCCCTATAATTCCGATCATTTTAATTTCCTCCCATAATATCTTTAATTTTAGATATTATTACATCTACTGCAACATCATGCTGCCTATCATTAGGTATAATAATATCTGCAAATCGCTTGGTAGGCTTAACAAATTCATAATACATTGGCTTTACTGTTTCTAGATATTGATTAATTACACTATCCATCGATCTACCACGCTCATTCATATCTCGAACAAGTCTTCTAATAAAACGAACATCATCATCAGAATCTACAAATATCTTAATATCTGCAAGTCCTCTAATTCTTTCATCCTGTAATGTTAATATTCCTTCAAGAATTATAACCTTACTTGGAATAATATGTCTTGTAACATCACTTCTTGTATGAAGTTTAAAATCGTATGTAGGTGCATCTATTTCCTTTCCATTTAAAAGCTCATTTAAATCTTGAATCAATAAATCATTATCTAGAGCATTTGGATGGTCATAGTTCACTTTTTGTCTGTCTAGCATCTCTACATATTTTTGGTCCTTATAATAATCATCATGTCTAATTACAGTAACCTCTGTACCTGATAAACGCTTCTGAATTTTATCTACTACCGTAGTTTTACCTGAGGCACTTCCTCCGGCAATTACAATTAAAACTGGTTTCATATATGTATACCTCTTTTTATTTCCTAATTTAGTATAGCATAAGTTTAAACAAGAAAAAAGAATATCCAGCAATTTGAATACTCTTTTTCCAGTTAAGTATTATTCACTTCTTAAAGCATCAACTGGATTACGACTAGCAGCACTTCTTGAAGGGAAGAATCCTGAAATCAATGTTAAACCTACACTTATCAATACCATTACAATTGCAGTAACAGGAGTTAAATGCGCCATCGATTTTATTGCACCATCAGATGCTAAATTAACGATTAGATTAATAATCAATGACAAAATACCGGTAATTATAACCCCAAAAACTCCACTTGCAAGGCCAATCATAAATGTTTCTGCATTAAATAAATGTGATACATCCTTCTTTCTACCACCAAGTGAACGAATAACACCAATTTCTTTTGTTCTTTCAACAACTGAAACATATGTAATAATTCCAACCATTACAGTTGATACTACAAGTGATAATGCCGTAAATGCTACAAGAGCCCAGGTTACTACATTAATCATTGTATCAATCATTGAAATAATCATTGCAATTTGATCAGTATATTTAATCTTTTGACGATTTGTCATCATTACGCCATCAACTATTATTTCTTGTGATAAATTGTTCCATTTATCTAGATAATCAGTTACTAAATCCTTTTTTTCAAAGTTAAGTGGATAAATTGAGATAGTACTAGGTAACTCTTCAGCTCCTAACATTCTTGATGTAATTGTATAAATAACAGTATCCGTAGTAGTTGAGGATGATGATGATGAACCCCCAAACATTGATAAGTAGCTAGAAAACTCATCCGTCGTTCCTACAGGGATTGTAGCAGTTTGATCAGTAGTATTGTCATCTCTTTTAAAATAATAATCTAAATCATAAATTATACCACTAATAAATTTACCGCCATTACAAATTGTAAGAATGTTAGTTCCTCCCTGATTCTTTATCGCAGTTGTAATTTTAGAAGTTTTATTTAAAGAAATTATTTTTTCAGATAAATCCTGAGTATATAAAAATCCAGTTCTTAGTGCACCATAATTAATATTTTCCTTTGGTTGAACAATACCAACAATGTTTAATTCAATCTTATCCTTGCCTTCTTCTAAAGTATCCCAGCTATCATTTTTTGTATAGTTGTACTTATATGGGAATGCCAGTGCTGTTAAATCTGTATTTTGACTAAATACAACATCATTAGAAAACCAAGTAAACTTCTTTTTTAATATTTCGTCATATGTAAATTGCTTTTTATATAAGGCTGGAGTTAAGGTAACATCTTTATCACCGTTATCTGCAAGCGCCTTATAGATTAATTCAAAGAACTCATTTTGAGTATAATATCCCATCTGAGTTAATAATAAATCAGTTGCGGATGATTTAGAATCCAATACAAGAATTACATCATTATATTTTTGAGGAAGTGTACCAGCTACAACATCATATTGAGTTTTAATATATTCATTATTACTAACACTTTGAGATAAACAAGAGGTTAAGCTTGTGATTATTGATGAATATTTTCCATAATCAGTCTCCTCAAGCAGCTTCGTATACATTGCAGTTATTGAAGACAAAGACATGATCTTATCATACTTTGATGCTTGACTATCTAAATGGAAATCTGTATATACATTATTAGTTAAATCAAGACCATAATTATATGAAATAGCTGAATATGATTCCTTAGGCATAGCCTTAATGTAGTTAATATAAGATTTCGTAATCTCATTTTTGTAAACTAAAGAGTTAAGCTCATCATTATGAGTGACTAGATATTCAATCATTGAATTAACATTAACATAATCACCATTCTTTACAGCTTCAATTTGTTGAGAGGTTGAGGCACTATTCATTAATGCATTCATGTCAATACCTGTTTCCTCAATTGTAATTGGATTTCCTGATAGCATATCATCCTGCATAGTATCAATATAATCATTAACACCACGAGAAACTGATAATACTGTAGCAACACCAATAATACCAATTGACCCAGCAACTACTACCATAATAGTTCTTTTTAATTTAGACAATAAATTTCTAAATGATAGCTTTGTAGCTGTCACAAAGGACATCTTTGCTTTTTCTTTAACCTCTTCATCTTGTACTATGCTTATGTTTTGGCTTACTTCCTGGATTTCCTCCTCTTCTGTGAACGGATTAGTATCAGATATAAGTTCACCATCTAGCAAATTAATTATACGAGTTGAATATTTTTGGGCTAAATCAGGATTATGAGTAACCATAATAACTAATTTATCCTTAGATATTTCTTTAATTAAATCCATTATTTGAACTGACGTTTCAGTATCAAGTGCACCTGTTGGCTCATCAGCAAGTAAAATTTCAGGCTCATTAACTAGAGCTCTTGCGATTGCAACTCTTTGACATTGACCTCCAGATAATTGATTAGGCTTTTTATTGTATTGTCCAGCAAGTCCTACACGGTCAATAGCCTCTTTAGCTCTTCTTACACGTTCTTCCTTTGAAATACCTGCAATTGTTAAAGCTAATTCTACATTTCCTAATATTGTTTGATGTGGAATCAAGTTATAGCTTTGGAATATAAACCCGATACGATGATTACGATAAACGTCCCAATCATGGTCATTAAATTCCTTAGTTGACTTTCCTCCAATAAATAAATCCCCACTTGAATATTTATCTAGTCCACCAATAATATTTAATGTAGTTGTTTTACCACATCCTGATGGTCCTAAGATAGATACAAACTCACTTTTACGAAATGCAATGCTTACTCCCTTTAATGCATCAACATTTTGTCCCCCAACTTCGTAAGTTTTAACAATGTTTTTAAGTCTTAACATAATTACTACCTTCTTTCTTTACATTTAACATTTGTTAAATATACGACAAAAGAATACCATATATAAACCCTAAAATCAATATAAATCGAAGGCCTGAAAACGCTTTACTAAAACAAGTGTTTTATTTTATTTATTAGGAGAATCTTTTCTTGATTCTTCATCTTTTTTCTTACTCAAAATTTCCGTATCAATAATGCTTGCCATATAGTTTCTAAGCTTTATTATAGATAAACCTTTAATTTTATTTTTAGACTCAGCTAATTTATTCTTAACATTCCTCTTAAATCCTTCAAAGTCAATTGTTGAATTAATATGCTTAGCATAATGTCTAATTTTATCCATAATTTTAAGAGAATAGCATAAATCCACAAAGAATACTCCATATGCCATTCCAAGTAACATTATCATATAATTATGACTATATACAAATTTGCAAAATGTCGGAAGCCATGGCATAAAGCCAAAATAGAAAATAGCTCCACATACACCCCATGCAAGTGAAAAAATCGGACATATTATACCCATAATATTACCAGGAACATCAGAATAATCCCATAATCTATTATGATAATATTTAAGCGATATATAACCCGCCACAAATTCAATAAGAGTCATTAGAATTGTACAGATTACTAAAATAACCACTACTCTTAATACATCACTAGTGATAAAGCTAAGTTTTAAAGAACAAATTAAATATAAAGCCAGTCCTCCTGTACCATAAATTGGTAAAGCACATCCTACCAAAAAGCCTGGATTTACAAAGTGCTTGTGCTTATAGCTTCTGTAAAGCACCTCAAGAATCCAGCCTATGAAGCAAAAAAACATAAAAATAAGCATATATGTGTATAAATAATTCATGCAAAACCTCCAATAATAGAAAAGGCCCCCAATTGGGAGCCTAATATAGAAAATTACTTAACAATTTCACCAAAAACTTGTCCAGATAATGCACCTGCATTTGACTCATCAGTATCAATGTGCATAGCTAGAGCATAGCTATCTGATACACGAATAACAGTATCACCAAATACAAGATTACGTCCTGTTTCTGTAACAACCTTTACAGATACAATTTCACCATTTGTAACGCCAAATTCCTCTGCGTCAGCTGGAGTCATATGTACATGACGCTTAGCAACAATTACACCTTCACTAAGCTCAACCTCACCAGCAGGTCCTACTAATGTACAAGGAGCAGATCCAGCAACATCTCCAGATTCTCTAACAGGAGCTACAACTCCTAAAGTTCTTGCATCTGAGAATGATACTTCAACTTGATTTGCCTTTCTAACTGGTCCAAGAATTGAACAATTAAGCTCACCCTTAGGTCCCTTAACAACTACCTTTTGGTTAGATGCGAATTGTCCTGGTTGAGATAATTCCTTCTTAACTGTTAATTCAGCACCTTTACCAAATAATACCTCTAGAGCTTCTTGAGTTACGTGTACATGACGTGCACTAGTTTCAATTAAAATTTGTTTCATAATAATAATCCTTTCACGGTGTAAGTCCACCCTCGTTATAATAGCATATTAATCGTTTTTTGTAAATATTTGGATAAATAAATTTTGAGTTTCCCCATTTTTTAATTCAAGTAAAAATTTGGATTTTTAATACGGTCTAAAGGCTATGCCACATACAGTCCATAAATCTCGTCTTCTTGGTTGTCTTTTTGGATATATTATTTTCATTAATTCCATACTTAAAAATGACATTATTTCTTTAATGCCTTCACTTACTCTATACAACCAAAATTTTACTTCATTCTTTAAATGTATCTTGTTTTTTCTAATTACTTTTCCTATAGCTTTTAAATTAATAACATTACTAAAGAACATTACGTATGAAAGTAATGTATTTAAAGTTTTAATTCTTTTATATCTTCTTACCATTATCTTTTCTAATGAAAATTGTTGTTTCTTATATTTAAAGTTTTCTTCAATCTTCCATCTTAATAAATAATCTCTAACAACCTGTAAAACATCATTTTTCCCACTAACTACTCTACTAGTAATTAATGCCATATAAGCTTCATTTAGAGTGTTTTTATCTGTTGTAAAACCTTTTACTATAATAAGTGTTAATGGTTGTTGTTTTAATTCTTTAGTATCTTGAGTTTTAATTCTTATTTGTACTGCATAAACCTTTAAATTTTGTCCTCTTGAGTTAAACTTATAATAGCCTTTATGATGTAATGCTATATTTCTAATAGTAGTTTTCTCTCCATTAACATATACATTTCTTGTTAAGCATTTAGCTCTAATTATGAAATTAGACCCTGTTTTAAGTACTTTTTCCATTAAAACAGCTCCATCAAAGCCTCTATCCATGATAAAAGTACCTTTTCCGTATGTTTTATTAACATATTCTATATGCTTACTCCATAATTCATTTTCTGATTTATAATCCTCATCATTTGCTGATCTTAGTTCTGATACTAAGCTAATTGGTTGATTAGAATTATCTAATGTAGCTATTTCATTTATTTGATATCCTTTGCTTACCTTATGTTCATTAGAGCCATCTAATACATACCCCAGATTATCAAATTTTGTAGTTTCTGATTTTGTTATATCGCTTCTATCAACAAAATATAATTTTCGTGCATTAATATATGGTCTAATCATATTTTCATAATTATCTTGTATAACTTCAGATATATCATCAAATGAGTCCAAATGTCTTTCTAGTCGTTCTACGCCTTTTTTGATATTAGTCTTTCCTGTTTGTCTTACAATATCGGATAGATTAACAGAATTATGTTTTAAAATTCCTGAAGTAACATCTGAAATAAAGTGCGTATCAACTTTTCCTAAACCACTTGATAAATTTTTAATAAAATTAACAGTTTCATCTTTTAAAATCTCATTTAAAGTGTTATAATTTCTCATAGAAAAGAACCCCCAAATTGTTATGTTTTTTACCAATTACATTATATCATTTTTAGGGTTCTTTTTCACTATTTATAGACATTAAAATCCACGAATTTTGACCTCGTGGATTTTCTATTTTTATACACTAATTTAATTTTGGGGAAACTCAAATTGGATAAATAAATCTCTCAATTTACTAGCTTGATACTACATTAATAAGATTTTCTGGTAAAACATATCTTATAAGAACATCTTTAATATATATTTGGTTATTTGAACTTAAATTTTCAATATAAAAATGACTTTCTTCTTTTCCATCATCATAAATAACCGAAATATGATAATACTGCTTAGATTCTCTATAATCTCCTAAGGATTTAAAATCCAAAATTAATGCATTCTCTAATTCCTTAAAAAATTTAGCTTTACTTTTCATTTTACTTACTAAAACCTTATTACCAATAAATGTTCTTATCTCACCATCAGACTTGATAATTAAATGTGAAGAATCCATAGGATAAGAAAACGCATCTATTCTAAATTCTTTAATGCTTGACAAAATATTACCACCTTATCTACTCATATATTTCTCAATATCTTCAACAGACTTGATTATTTCTTCAGATAAATTAATACAACCATCCTCAGTTACAAGCACATCATCTTCAATTCTAATACCAATATTCCACTCTGGTATGTATAATCCTGGCTCATTCGAAATAACACTACCAGCCTTAAGTGGTGTATAATCACATAAATCATGACAATCAAGTCCTAAATGGTGCGATACACCATGAAAATAATATTTAGAAACCTCTATATCATTAGTAATTAATCCAATCCGTTTTAATTCCTTACAATAATACTTAATTAGAATCTCATTTAGCTGTTTAGTTGTATATCCTGGCTTTATAGTATCAAACATTAGTTTTTGACCATTTAATACAATGTTATATACCTCACGTTGACGAGATGTAAACCTTCCATTAACTGGGAACGTTCTTGATATATCGGCACAATAATGCTTATTAGTTGACCCTAAATCAAATAAAATCAAATCTCCATCCTTCAGTACATCCTTATTAGCACTGTAATGTAAGCAACATGAATTTTTACCTGCTGCAGCAATTGTATCAAACGAATAGCCATCAGCACCATTAAATTTAATCTCTTTATCAAAATATGATTCAAGCTGATATTCATACAATCCAGGCTTTGCATTTTGCATTAAGGCTTTAATTCCTTCATTGGTTGCGTGAATTGCTTTTTTTATTTCCTCAATTTCATTTGGAGTTTTGATTGTACGAGCTGCTCTTAAGAAACCTCTTCCGTTTTCAATTTTAGCATATGGATACTTTCCTTTTAATTTTTTTGCAAGAGCATGCTCATAGGATTCATTTAAATCATTTATATCCTGCTCAATAAAATCAAAGTAAATTATATAACCAGTTTCGATGAAATAATCAAGCCTTCTGTTAAATGAATTAAGATAGTCTATTTCCTCAATACCGGAAATTTCATATGCCTCTTCCTTATTTAATCCTCTTCCAACCCATTTAGCTTTAAATTCATCATACTCACTAATTAAAAGTTGAGATTTTAATGCTTTATCTTTAATTATGAAGCAAATATCGTCACTTTCTTCAATACCTGTAGCATAATAAAAATTCTTGTTTGGTGCACATTTAAACTCAGGCTTTTTTCCTGCAAATAAAATTAAAACAGATTTCTCTGCCATATTTTGGGCAATTTTTTCACGATGTAATTTATATTCTTCCTTATCTAGCATACTAGCATATCCTTTCAAATTAATCTATTTACTTAAGTGATTATACCCTAAAAACTTATTTTTTTCCACTAATACGATTGAAATCTTTTGTAATTTTTAAAGCACACTTAAGACCATCGAGAGCTGCAGTCATTATTCCCCCTGCATATCCTGCACCCTCACCTATTGGATATATATATCTATTTGTTATTCCGTTTTCATCTCTGATAATTCTTACTGGTGATGAACTTCTTGATTCAATGGCTGTAAGAATAGCATCATCCTGATCAAAGCCCGGTAATTTTTTAGCCATAAGCGGTAGACCTGACCTTAAGGTTTCATAAACATAGTTAGGCAAGCATTCTTTTAAATCAGCTAAAACAATTCCGTGTGGGTAAGATGGTATAACACCTCTTATTTCCTTAGCTACCTCTCCATTAAGAAATTCTTTGACCAAATTAGCAGGAGCCCGATAATCCTTGGAGATGTCAAAGGCTTTTCTTTCATATTTTTCCTGATAATCAAGACCATCAAGTGGACTATTTATATAATAATCATCTGGGTCAACATTTACAAGTAGTGCCGCATTCGAATTATCCTTGTCTCTTTTGTTATAGCTCATGCCATTAGTTACAATTGAATTATTATCACTTGTTGAAGCCATAACCTCTCCGCCAGGGCACATACAAAACGTATATAAGCTTCTTCCATTATCAAGATGAACTGCACATTTGTAAGACGCGGCCTCTAAATATTTTGCTGATTCTCCATATTGCATATAATTAATAAAATCTCTTTTATGCTCAATTCTTACTCCCATAGAAAAGCTCTTTGGTTCCATAGCTACTCCATTTGAATATAGCATTTTTAATGTATCTCTAGCACTATGGCCTAAGCCTAGAAGCAAATGTCTTGTTTTAAATTCCATTCCATTAGAGCACTTTGCAATGACATAGTCATCATTCTGCTCAAGTGCATTAAATACTGTATTAAAATGAAATTCTGCACCTCTAAGCTCCATATCAGTACGCATATTCTTAATTATCTTCCTAAGAAAATCGGTACCAATATGCGGTAATGAATCATATTTTATGTTTTCCTTAGCTCCGTATCTTACAAACTCATTTAAGATATAGCTTATTAAAGGATCATTTGCATTTGTTGTAAGTTTACCATCCGAAAATGTCCCTGCTCCACCTTCGCCAAATTGAATATTAGAATTAGGGTTTAATTTTCTATTAATTAAAAAATCATTTACCTCATTAACTCTTTCTTCAATTTTACTACCACGTTCAATAATAATTGGTTTAGCATTACACCTTGTAAGATATAAGGCTGCAAATATACCTGCGGGACCAAAGCCAACTATTACTGGACGATATTCATCATTAAAATTAGTATATGGCATTCTAATAATATTATCATTATATTTAATAACATTTTTATTTTTTAATACATGACTACACTTATCCGAAAGCTTTAATATTACGCTATAAATAATAACTATATTATTCTTTTTTCTAGCATCAATTGACTTGCTTGAAATAATAAGCTCTATTATATCCTCTTCTTTTATTCTAAGCTGATGCGATAATATACTTTTTAATGAAGTTGTATTTGAGCATGGAACCTTAATGTTATTTATCTTTACCTTCATACCTCAAAAGCTCCTTTCCTATTGCAATACCGCACATAAATGCAAATAATAGATTATACCCACCACACCTACCATCAATGTCGAGCATTTCTCCACCTATGAATATATTTGGATATTTCCTTAGTGATAAATTGTCATTAACCTCATCAAGAGATACTCCACCCCTCGATACCTGAGCATTTTTCATTTCATATGGTTCTTTAATTTTAATAGTAAACTGCTTTAAAAGCATTGCCACTGCGTTAGGTTTTAATATATTCTTATTCTTTAAATACTTAATCATGTTTTCATGACATATACCTGCCAAATAATAATCCGGATTACAAGAAGTGTTATATCTAGCATTTAGCTTATATGCTAATTCCTCTTTTGAAACAGAAGGATAAAAATCAAATGTCATAATTGAATCCTTAATATAATATCTAGATGCGTTCATAACGCATATACCAGATACGCCATCCTCCTTAAAAATTATTTCACCATTTTCTTCATATTTTTGGGTGCCATAATATGTTAAGTGGCATTTAAAACGCGTATTTTTTAGCATAAATATATCATCATAAGCCTTTAATCCAACTAGTACAGGCTCAAGTGCTGTCATTTTAAGATTTAGGGAAGATAAATACTTATACGTATCATTACACTTATTACCTGTAATTGACGCATTAGAGCCAGTTGAAAGAACTGCAAAGTCATACATCTCATTGTCATTAATAACTATTCCATCAGGTTTTACCTCAATTTTTTCAACAATTGTTTCAAGCTTATATTTAACATTTTTAAAATCAAGCATTAGCATAGATAAAATAGTATCACTTGATTCTGTCATCGGATACATTCTACCCTCATCATCAAATTTAAACAATAATCCTAAATCATTAAAATAGTTTAAGCAATCCTCTTTACTTGCAATCTTACTTAGCATTTTTATGAATTCAGGATTATTATAATCAGATGGTAAGGCTTTATAATTCATAAAATTACATTTTCCATTACCACTTGCAAGAATTTTTCTTCCAAAGCCTTTATTTCTGTCATATATTGTTATTTGCATACTAGAATTATTTCTTACTAAATAATTAGCTGTCATTAATCCTACTGCCCCACCACCAATTATTGCAACCTTCATATCAGCTATCCTCACTTTCCTTCTTTAATCCTATTTGAATTAAATCATCACCAAAATCGCTTTGTAATTTAGAAATAAGCTTTTTTAAATCCTTTTCTCTTTCCACAAATGTTTTATATGTAAAAAGATTATATTCTTCCTTCATAACCTCGTTTTTATCCTTAAGATTGCTAAGGCCTACTCCTACCAATCTAATGGGCTCATTTTCCTTATAATTATCCTCAAGCAAATCACAAACTAAGTCAAAAATGTTGTAAAAATCATCTAAATATTCCGTTGTTTTAGAACGTGTGATTGTTTTAAAATCCTTATTTCTTAATGTAATTGATACTGTTTTAGTCATCAAACTACTCTTGTTAATTCGAGAAACCAGACTCTTAGTCATCTTTCTCATTTCAACTAAAATATCCGTTTCTGTACATAAGTAATTATCAAATGTTAAAGATTCCGATATCGATTCATTTTTAGCATATCTTAGTGGCATAACCTCTGCCGATGTCTTACCATTTATCGCATCTATTACGTAGTCATATGTATTTTTACCAACTAGGGAAAGAATTTTTTCCTTATTTCTTTCATCCTCAAAATCTTTAATTGTATTAATTCCACTTTCTATTAATCGTGGCCATGTTTTTTTACCAACACCAAAAATTTCTTTAACACTTAATGGATAAAGCTTTTCAACCTTATCTCTTTTCCTTAGAACTACAAGACCCAAAGGTTTTTTCATGTCAGATGCCATTTTAGCTAAGAACAAAGTTGGTCCAATTCCTATTGAGCAGGGTAATTTATATTCCTTAACAAGCCTTGATTGAATCTCCTTAGCTACATCTAAGGGATGTCGATATTTAGAAATATCAGTCATATCGGCATAGCATTCGTCAACTGATGCGACCTCAACTAGCCTAGAATATTCCTTTATGAGTCCAATAAATTTATTATGATAATATCTAATCATCTCAAAATCAGCCTCGACCACAATTAAGTCAGGCTTTAAATCAAATGCTTCCTTTAAGCTCATAGCTGAGTGGATACCATATTTTCTGGCCTCATATGATGCTGTAGAAATGACACCCTTAGTAGAATTTTCTCTACCAATCGCGAATGCCTTACCCTTTAAAGAGGGATTTTTAATGACTGCAACTGAGCAAAAAAACATATTCATATCAATATGAAATATTATTTTGTAATTTTTTTCATTATTCATTAAAAATGCCCCTTTCTTTTTTATATCATTTATTATATAATTATAACATAAAGCTTATAATAAAGCGTAATAAAATAATTGAAATAGGTGAAAATAATGGCTGAAAATATCCAAGAAACAGCAAATGAAACAAAATCAAAAAAACAAATATACGATGAGCAAAAGGCTGAACGTTTAGCTAAAAGGGAAAAAGAATTAAAACTTCAAGCTAAAAAGGAAGCTAAAGAAAATAAACCTTATAAAAATCCAATTAATAATAAATTTGGAAAAGCATTGATTATAATCCTATCATTATCAATGGTTGCCGGTATTATTTTCTCATTTGTATATGCATTAATTAATTTATAAAAATTTCTGCTGGGTAGTACCTCTAAGCTAAGACTAGTTCTAGTCTAATTAGCTTAGGGGTATTTTTTTTATTAAATAAAAGCCAAGAGCTTATTCTCTTGACTTGAATACTATTCGTTATTTTGTTTATCTAACCATTCGGCAAATAAATTTACAGACTCTTTATTTCCGCATAGATATATTATATCATTTTCTTTAAATTCATAGTCTGGCTTAATTGTTTCTACAACTTCGTTTAAATTTTCGATTGCAATAATGTTAAGACCAAAACGCCCACGAATATTTGTATCCATTACTGTTTTACCGATAAAATCCTTAGGTACAGGTATTTTAGATACATTAATTGCATTGCTTAATTCAATGAAATCAAGACCTGTACCCATATCCAAACGATTTGCTAGACGGTATGCCATATCTTGCTCAGGATATACAATTTCAGCACCAATTTTTGCAAGGATTTCACCATGCTCTGCACTATTTGCCTTCGCAATAATTCGTTTACAACCAATGCTTTGAAGCTTCATAACAGTTAAAATAGATACATCAATTGCCCCTGCAATACATACAATTACTACATCACAGTTTTGAAATCCCATATCACTTAAGGTTTTCTTTTCAAGTGCTCCAGCAATAAATGCATTTTCTGTAATTTCTCTTAATTCTGCTACCTTTACTTCATCCTTATCTGTAACCATTATTTCAGCACCTGTTGAAGCTAGCTTATAGGCTAGTGCAGTACCAAAACGACCAAGCCCAATAATTCCATATTTCTTATTCTTCTTTTTCATAATATATGTCCTCCATCTTAGCCAATGCTAATATTTCCCTCAGGATATGAGAATCTATCCCCTCTTGAAAAGTACCAAAATGATGCGATAGTAAGAGGTCCTAAACGCCCAATAAACATAACAATACATGAAGCTATCTTGCTCCAAACACCTAGCGTTGAGGTTACTCCTGTTGAAAGACCAACTGTACCAAACGCTGATGCCATTTCAAAAAGTGCATCCCTTGTACCTAATTGCGTTTCAAATGCCATAATAAATATTGTACTTACTAAAATTACTGATATACCTAGCAATGTAATAACTGAAGCCTTTTTATAGGCATCCTTAGGCATAGAATAATGAAATGCTTTTTCTGATTTGTTTGTAGCAGATGACTTAATACCTAAAAACAATGCAAAGAACGTAGTTGTTTTAATACCACCACCAGTTGATCCAGGTGAAGCACCAATTACCATATAAACAATCATTAGTAGTAAAGTTGAGGATTTAAATGTCGATAAATCATATGTAGCAAATCCTGCAGTACGACATGAGACACTAGTGAAAAAAGCACCTAGCCATGAAATATCTTGCTCAGTTAACTTAATCAATAGCGTTCCTGATACAATTAATGTCAGTGTCATTGTTAATACAACCTTAGTGTGCATCGAAAACTTTTTCCATTTAAATCTAGTTGTAAACATTTCCTTAATAACTAGAAAGCCTAAGCCTCCAAATATAATTAAAAATGCTGTGATCAGATTTATGGGGATATTCTTTTGATAATATATAAGACTAGAGCCTGGAGCAAAGCCTTCTAATCCTCCAAAAATATCAAAGCCTGCGTTGTTAAAGGAGGATATCGCATGGAATATGCTAACTCCTAAGGCTTGAGAAAAATTCATGTCATGAATAAAAACACAAAAACTTAAAATTGCGCCTAAAAGCTCGAATGAAATAGTTGTAATAAAGATATACCTTAAAAAAAGATATAGTTCCTTACGAGAATTTAAATTCGAGGCTTCCTTCACAACATTTAAGCCCTTTAGACTCATGTTTTTTCCAACCATTAAGACAATGCCGGCTCCAACAGTTGTAACTCCAAGACCTCCAATTTGAATCAATATTGCAATGACAATATAGCCAAATACAGAAAATGTTGATCCTACATCAAGCGGAACAAGTCCAGTAACACACACAGCACTTACTGATGTATATAACGCATCTATATATTTTAAGCTAACACCATCTTGAACACTTATTGGCAGCATTAATAATCCTGACCCAATAATAATTGCTAAAAAGAAGGCGATAACGATAATACGCACAGGTGATTGATTTTTAAACAACTTTTTCACGCGTATATCCTCTCCTTTAACTAACTACAATTTCAATATATTATATATCTTTACCTGGTAAAAGTCAAATAAACCATATTTTTGGATAGCGTAAATTTGTTGTGGGTTTCAAAAAAATAAAAAATCTCCTATTAAGGAGAATTTTACGCATAATTATTTAATGTATCATACATAAATTTGGCATAGCAAGCATATCCCTCTTTTGGATTTTTTAAAGAAACATGACTTAATGTGCCAATTAATTTACCATCCTGAATAATAGGAGATCCACTCATTCCTTGAATTATTCCACCAGATTCATTTTCTAGTTTTTCGTCTGTAATTCTTATTTTTAATCCCTTTTCCTGAGGGTATGTTTGACTTAAAGCTTGCGTGATTTCAATATCATACTTAGTAATTTTATTATCAAGTAAAGTCGTTAAAATGTACGCCTTGCCCTTATGTGCTTCTTTTACATCTGCCAATGGTAGTTTTTCCATATCATTTAAAATACTTGAAGAATTTAATCTGCCGTAGCATCCATTATCAGTATTAGCATATATTTCTCCAATCCTTTTTTCAACAATATCAGCCTTTTTCTCACCGGGTGTTCCTTCCCTTGGCTTAATAATTTGATTTACCTTAGAAGGATATAAGATTCCACCATTTACTTCTTTTTCCACCATTTTGTGTCCCAACGACGCAAATAATAAATTATCACATGCGAACGTAAGTGTTCCAATTCCTAAATCATAATCCTTAACATATAAGCCTATACTATATTTATTATTTTTATTTTTTATTGGCTTAATATCAACATTTTTAACCTCATTTTTATGAATTATTTCTAAATCAATCTTATTACCATTTGATTTTTCAATTTTGCTTGTTAAATCAGTAGCACACGTTATTTTCTCTCCGTTAATCTTCGATATGATATCATGTTCATATATTTTATCCATCCAAGGTGTCTCAAGCGTTCCGTTAGACTCAATTCCATACGTACCTAAAACCTCGACATTTGTATTAAGTTTTAAACCAATTGACATACCAGAAACATAGACATAATTCTCGTTGGCATAACATATATTCATTAAAAAAATAAACGGAATTACAATTAAAGCAATCAAAATTTTCTTCAAAGTGTTCACCTCCATCATTATTTTTTGATAAATAAATAAATTTATTAAGACAAATTTTTCTATAATATGATATAATGACACAGGTGAATACTATGAAAAATATCAAATTAATTTTATGCGATTTAGATGGAACCCTTCTTGATAATAAAAAAAATATATCAAAGGAAAATATTGATACAATAAAAGGTTTGAAAAATACTAAATTCGTTATCGCAACTGGTAGACCAATTGAAGGTGTATTGAAATATATTGAATTATTAAATTTAAATCATAGCTATAGTTTATGCTACAATGGAGGATTAATTATAGAGAATAAAACTAAAAAGATTATCCATTCCTCAACCATATCCGGAAAAATAGTAAAGAAAATATATAATTTTGCAATCAAATCCAATTTAAATTTCCATGCCTTTTTACAAAATGGTGAGTTAATCACAAACGAAAAAAATGAATATACAGCCGTTGAGGAAAAAATCAATCAAATTAATGCTAAAGTTGTAGACATCAATTCCCTTAGTGATGATGAAAAATTTATTAAGTGTATGATTGTATCAAGCAAAGAAAATCTCGATAATATAATTTCAAAAGTTCCAAAGGAGTTTTTAGATAATACTAATATGGTTAGGAGCTCTAACATCTTCTTAGAATTTTTAAACAAGGACATCAACAAAGGTCTCGGCCTTAAAATTCTAGCAGCATATTTAAGCATAGATATAAATGAAACTATGGCCATTGGTGATGCTGATAACGACAAGGCTATGCTAGAATATGCAGGTGTTGGAGTTGCAATGGAAAATAGATTTCCAGTTTTAGACAAATATGCCGACTTTATTACCAAATCAAATGAGGAATCCGGAGTTGCATATGCTATAAAGCACTATAACGTTTCATAAACTCCTCATCCTGAGAGATATGATTTTTAAACATGTGCTTAATTTTAATAAAGTGAGTACAGCCAAGTATCACATACTGATAGGAATTAAACAAATTCCTATTTTTTTTCATATAATCTTTTATTTCCTTATGCTTATTATTTTGGATTAAAGCTATCAATTCACTACCGTCAAAATAATCAAGGCTTTTATATGTTGGCTTTAAAGCATTAATTGTATTTGTAGTGCCCATAAATAACGCGTTATCAATATTTAAATCTAGGAGTTCAATTACACCTGTTATTTTAATACTAAATAGCTTTTTAATATCATCTAAAACCATAATAGATAATGTATTACATGCAATGATAATTTCATCTACATGTAAGTCTAATAAATATTTACATAAAAAAATTGTTCTTTTATATAAAAAATCATAGTCCTTCTTTCCATATGGAAAAAAAGCCCTATCCATTATTAATGAATAGGTATTGGTATTTTTTTTAATTCCTTCTAAAAAGGCATAGCCACCCATGCCACTATCAATTATCCCGATATGCGTAATAATTCCCCTTCTTTTTGTGTTTTTCCCTTCATATCATTGATAAAAAAGCGATATATATCATACGTAATTATCGCATCCTCCAAGGCATCATGTGTCTGAACATTATTTATTCCCGTATATTGCTCATACAAATTAAATAATCCTGGGTCAATCTTTAGCTCATAATAATTTTTAATGAGTTGAGCTAAATTAATATAGCGAGAGATATAATTTAATGAAGGAAGTTCATTAATATTATATGATCTTTCTAAAAATAATTTATCATTTTTACCAAATGTTAATATGGCTGGCTTATATTTTATAAGTAGCTGTTTAAACTTATTATAAAATTTATAATACGAAACAGAGTTTCTTAAATCCTCGTTAGTTAAATGAAGAAAATCTCTAGTTCTTCTATTTATTCTTACAATTTTAGTTGGTCTGATATGATAATTATACTTTTCAACAATTTCACCCTTTTTATTCACAATAAAAAAACCAGCCTGAATTATTTCGGAAACAAAATTACTTGAATTATATCCTGGCATTGTCATTTCTAGGTCAATAAATAGCTTATAATTAAGAGAATCAAAAAATTCAATTAATGAACGATTAATCATTTCTTTATTATATAAAAATTTTCTTCCATTTATTGTTGGAATAAAAATCTCATTTACATATATCACTGTATGAACATATCGATTTGCCTTGGCCTCCTTTGAATCCTCGGCTACTAGGCTTATACAATGTCCAGCATATAGATACTTTTTAAACTTCTTCATTAGATTATTTTGAAAATAAAAAAACTTAAGAGTTCTGTTATGAACAATTGATATTGTTTTACATTTCAAATCCACACTGTGAATTAAGCCCTTTAATTCCATATGTTCCTCCTATTTTACATTTTTTTAATACTATAAAGCATAAATTTAAGGCTTCCCGCAAATCCAAAGACGAACAAGCAAAGTCCTAGAATTAAATCAAAAAAATCTACACCATTCCTACTCCATCCTCTATATATCTCTAGCATGTCATTATTAAATAGCATTGCACAAATTGATCCCAAAGAAAGACCAATAAATACTGTATAAAGTGAAGATTTATATCGATATATTAATCCTTCAATCAATTTTGATGTTGAAATAGCCCCAATAAAAAATCCTAATATAAGTGCAAGATATAATAACAGAACACTAGGATTATCTTTTATATATGAGAAATGAATGGTATCCATTATCCTTTTAAAATAGCCAAGAGCCATTAATGTAGCAGTTGCTGAGCATCCTGGTACAAGCTGAGTAATTGCAATTATGAATCCAAGACCCATAAATATAATAAAATTTAGCGGTGTTACTTCGATACTCTTACTACTATTGTTTAAGCAAATAGACGTCAAAGCCATACCTATCGGAATAGCCATCCCTACAATAACAAATAGTATACTTTTTTTAGTTAGTCTAGCATTAGCCTCATTAATTAATGATGGCATTGAACCAAGCATTAAACCAGCAAATAAAGCTACTAAAGCAAATGGGATTATAACTAATAGCCTTTGAACAGTTAAAAAGCCTGTTAAAAGGCCTAAAATTGCACCCAAAACTAATGGCATTAAAAAATAAATTGCTAGCTTAAATCTTTTTAAAAGATTCGAAATAGACCAAACAATTTTATCATACAATCTAAAAATAACTGCTATTGTTGAGCCGCTAACACCAGGTACTATAATAGCAAGCCCTAAAAAGAAGCCTAAAATACATCTTTTAAATATACTTACTTCTACTACTTGAAAATCTGAATTCGAACAATCATTTTTATTCATATCTTCACTCATATAAGCTCACCTTATTCTTCTTTGTAAATTATATCATTTTTTCCTAAAAAATAAAGACTAAATTAGTCTAGTCTTTATTTTAATTTATTTTTCAATTTTTTATTCTCAATGACAACACCTAGCATTTTTGAGAAAAATACAAATAAAATTATCTCATCTGTTTGCCAAATTCTTTTACGCTCTCTGTCTGCATAAACTAAATAACCATAGTCATCTCTTGATATTTGTACTAGTGATACATTAAATGCTTTTAAAACATTGTTCTTGCAAAAAGCGTGTAGCTTTGGAAAATTAACTTTTAGCTCTTCATTGTTATTTACAACCTTTATACCATCAGATTTAAGATCATTGTGTACTTCGTTAATAACATCAAAGTCAATTTCTAATTTATCCTTTATGGTAGTTATATAATTTCTTTCCTTTGTTATATAATAAACATCAGTTAAAGCACAAAATCTCATAATTATATTAAAAGCATAATTTAAAATATTTTCTAACGGCTCATCCTTTATTAATATATTACCAACACGATTCATTACCAGATATAACGATACTCTTCCCTGAGGAGAATCCAAATTAATTTTATAATGAAGTGCTTCATTGTAAATTATAAAGCAATTTCGGCCTTTTTGCTTACCACGATACAAGGCCTTGTCGACCATATTAAAAAGCTTTTCGTACTTAGAAGCGTCAGATGGAAAGGCAGCTGAACCAACAGTAGCTGTCATATGTAAATTAACCCCATCAACCTCAAAATCATTTCTAAATGCCTTTGATAATAGTTCCCTTAAAAACTGCCATCTTTCATCATAGGTTTGAAGATTAGGTGTAACAATTAAAAACTCATCGCCACCATATCTTCCAACAAATCCTGCAGAACCCACTGTCTCAACAATCTTTCGTCCAGCAGTTGCAATTACTTTATCGCCTTTTTGATGTCCAAATTTATCATTAACATCCTTAAAATTGTCTATATCAAGTAATGATAACGAAAAATTAATATTATTTTTTATTAAGTAGTTAACATATTCGATAATATGTGGTCTACTTATTGTTTTTGTTAGATCGTCTAATAAAAGATCTACTTCCTTATTCCTGAAGCATTCTACCTCATTTAGTAATTCTTTACTATACATACCTCGTCACTTCCTTATGATAAATAAAGTTTTTAAGCATTTATATATTTTACATGATTAAAGTATTCAAGTGCTTTTTTGGTTAAAGTTTGAAATCCAAAAAAATTTAATATTTTATGATATAGTTCTTCTTCATCCTTGCTTATTTCCTTAAAATGATTATATACAAGCTTCATCTCAACCTCTGGAACCTGATAAATAGTTCTATCACTATTAAGCCTTACAAATTTTACAGGATATGCTCCTTCTGATGGCCATAATACAATATCAAATAAATCCTTTGTAATAACAATACCTAGTTTTTTTATTCTAAGCATAATAATATCTAAGGCCTTTTGACTTATTTTTCCTATATTAAAAGCTTCTCTTAATCTTTCCTTAAGCAAATCGAGGCATATTGGCGCCTCAGTACTAATAATAGCTTCTAAATTATAATCTAAATCCTTAATAGCGATATCGTTATTAGAGTATATTTGCTCTAATTTTATATTTTTTATTTCATCGCATCGAAGATAATTTCTTTGGTTAATCATCTTTAAAACCTCTCTGTAACCTCATTATAGCATATATTGTCAAATTTTAGAAGAAAATTATATTGTACATGTTCCTATAAATAAAAAATAACAGCCTAATTTTAACTTGAGTTAATAAAGCTAGGCTGTTAATATTAATTATTCAAATAAAAATTATTAATTAGCTTTGTTTAAATGCTCCTTTATATTAGCAGAAACTTCTTCCATCTTTTTTCTATCCAAAGGATAAAATAGCATTGCAATTATATTTATTACCCATCCTATTATCGGAATAATTATTGAGCCAATCATAAACACAATAAATAGCTTATTAGAATATGGCATATTTACATCCAAACTTCCACCAGCTCCTATAGCCCAAATAAGCATTAAAGATAAAATTGATGTGGCTAGACTCGATACAAGCTTATCGATAAATGAAAATAATGTCCCTATTAGTCCTGGAATTGCTTTTCCAGAAATCATTACCTCATAATCCGAGCAATCTGCGATCATAGGAATTACTATTCCACCTGTTAAGGATATACCTATTCTTAATAAAATATATGCTATCATAAAGAAAACACCACTAATAGATGCTAAGGAAAGCGTATTACCCTTAGGATTAATAATAATCATTACAATAAACAAAAATACTGCTGATATAATTGAGAATATACTAGCATAAACAAATGCCTTCTTTTGTCCACTTTTCCTTGAAACAATTGTTCCTAAAAAAATTGCAACTATTGTCGCAAGACTTATAGGAATTGAGAGGTATGACGATATATTATAATTCCCTAAAATAATACCAAATAATAAAGTTGTAATTAATGTATTTCCTGCGATTGTTTGAGCAAGCTTATCTGAGGCTGCAGAAATTACAAGCATTTGAATAGCCTTATTATGCTTTATCGCCTTTATAAAATCTTTAAATTTAATCGGTCTTGCATTTTTAATATAAAATTCATTATTATCCTTTGCCCAAATACCAATTACAGCAAGTACAGTTAATAAAAAACTCAATGGCATGTATATTAACATCATTGTGTTAAAGCATGATTGATTTGATAATCCACCGTATTTTGATGCTAAATAAGGTAAAATCATTCCAAATGCTGTAAAAATAATTACCGTATACGATGTATCAAACAAAGCCATTAATGGCCTAAGCTTTGGATCTTGAGTTATAATTGTTTGCCCTGCCTTAGTACAAGCTGTTTGGCATGTATATCCTAAAATATATACAGCATATACAAGCGTGAATACTAAATATGCTAGGAAGGTATTAGGGATTTTATTAACAAGAGTAAACAATATTAAAACTGATCCTAGCATTATTAATTGACCAATTATCATAAATGGTCGATATTTACCAAAACGAGTTTGAGTTTTATCAATTAAGGTTCCGATAAATGGATCCGTAAAACCGTCAAATATTCGCATTACTGTTGCAACATTCAATAAGACAGACATAAGCATTCCTGCAGGTCCAAAGGTATAATACGAAACCATATTTAATAATATCATATAACAATTTGTTGCAGCATTATTACAAGCAAATAAACCAATTTGCCATATTGATTGAGTTTTTGAGGAATTAATCATATAAAAATCTCCTTTGCTAATATCTATTATTAACAAAAGTTCTTTCTTTATACGTTATTCCATTTTTGTAAATTCTCTATTCACCATTTTTAAAGTAGTATATGAAATACCTAAAGAAATCAATGATAGTAGTATTTGACATGATAAATATGTATACCATACTCCATTCATTTTAAAAATACGTGGAAATATTAATAATCCTAATGGAGTAATTACAAATGGCTCTAATACTACTAAGACATTTGCCAAAAAATCCTTATTTGTCGCATAGTGAATACAACAAATTAACCTAATCACACCAATAAATAGAAAACCAGCAATTATATAATAATAGCCATCACTATATATTTGGTAGGTATTACCTGTCGCATTAAATATTTTAGCAAAGGCTGTCTTCATGAACAGAGTTATGATTGTAATAGTACCTAAAAATACTACCATCACAATAAATGAAAGCTTTATACACTTCATTAAGCTTATCTTATCCTTCTTACCATAATATTCAGACATTATTGGCTGAACTCCATCCGAAACACCTTGAGCGCCATATTGAGCTAGGTATAAAATGTAGCATAAAATAGTATATGCAGCAACTCCATCATTCCCACCATATTTTAATGATACTCGATTATTAAATATAATTAATATTGATGCGGAGAAAATAAGAATAAATGGTGCTACTGAGCTTTTTAAAATTTTTAAAGCAGTTTTTATATTAAAATCTTTAAAATATATCTTTTTAATTTTAATTAATAGTATTACTGAAATTATGCATGCAAATAATTGACCAAGAATACTAGATAAGGCTGCACCCTCAAGTCCTAAATCAAAAACATAAATAAACAAATAATCACCTATGAAATTAAATGCAGTTGCAAGAACCAAGGAAAAACTTGCAATTTTGACATAGCCTAAGTTTCTAATTATTGGAACAAGTCCACAGCCAAAAACCTCGATTAATGATCCAAAAATAATTATTTTTATATAATCATAGGCAAGAGGAATGGTTTCCTTTGTACCTCCAAAAAGCTTAAGTAATGGATTCACGAAAATCAAAATTGAAAGTGAAATTATCGAGAAAAAAAGTAATAAATATAACGCTACAGACATTACAATTCTATGCATTTTCTCATCTTTTTGGCCATTATATATCGACATATATACTCCAGCCGATGTACCAATTGCTATACCAAGTGTTTGGAGCAATGCAGTTAAAGGCCATGCCACATTTAATGCAGCAAGGCCTAAATCTCCAACCTTATGTCCAACAAAAAAGCCATCAACAATTACAAATAATCCAGTAAATATTGATGTTAAAACTGACGGAATAACATATTTTAAAATTCTATTAAGCATTATAACTACTCCAATACTAATTAAAAAGGCTGAAATTCAGCCGTATTTTTATAATAATCCCATACCTCTTAAAATTACTACAGATAAGAATATGGTTACTATTGACCCAATACTAGTCCATACAACAAGCTGACCAGCAAGCTCTCCATCATTATCCATACTTTCTGCCATAATTGCACTTGAAACTGCAACTGGTGAACCGAATAATGCAATTAATGAAGGATAAATAGTTTGATCAAAATTAAAGAAGCTTGTCGTTTTTGATAAAACAATAGCAATCGCAATAACTGCAAAAGGTACAACTACTATTCTTGACAATGTACCAATTAATATTTCCTTTAGCATTCCTTTAACAGCACTAAAATTAAACAATCCACCTAAGATAATCAACGCAAATGGAGAACCAATTTTTGAGATATTTTCAATTGATTTATATAAAAACTTTGTATATGTATTTGTTGAAAATGAGAATGCTAAAACTCCATCATGTACTGGAATTAAGCTCCTTATTCCTAATACTATTAGTCCTAGTACTACACCAATAATTAATGGATTAGTAACTATTTTCTTAAGAACATCCTTAAAATTGATTTTTTCTCCTTCTTCTTTAACATATATTGAAAGAGCAATTACAGCCAAAATATTAAAAGTAGGAATTGAAAAGGCTGACAAAACTGCTGCCACACCACGTCCTGTCGCTCCACCTAATGATTCAGCAAGTGGTAGTCCAATGATTGCAAAATTTGAACGGAAAACACATTGTAATATTACGCCCTTTTTCTTATTGTCTTTAACCGTGAATTTAACAAGTATCATTCCAAGTAAGAATATTACAATAATAGCTATTTCAGAATATAGAACAACTGTCCAATCAATAGTTTCAAACGATTCAATTTGATATACATTTATAAATAATAAGCACGGTAAGCAGACTTTAAATACAAAGGTATTTGCCTTTTTTAGGAAGTCCTCCTTTAAAAAGCCTATTTTTTTTAGAAAAAATCCTAATAGTATTAATAAAATAATTGGCATTACGGCATTAACCGCAAACATAAATACATCCATTTTTTAATCCTCCAATTTATCTACATTTCTTAATATATATTTTTCGCTTGGTTCATTTAAATAATTCACATTTTTTAAAATAAGCTTTTTAACATTTTCTACTACAAAGCCTACATTTTTAAATTTTTCGTGCCATGACGTCATTGCACATTCTCCTGCATCTGATTCATAGTTAAATGAAACCGTAACATTTTCTAATTTAACTTCTTCAATCATTGATTCAGGAAGTCCCAAGAAAAAACCAACACCATATTCTATATTTTTACACAAAATGTTATCAAATGCAAATGATTTGAATGTAGGTGTTATATCACTAGGCTCGATATAATCTCTTATAAAGCGATAATCGTCCACATCATTTCCTGCTTTATAAAATGCGTTTATTACAAAACCGGTTTTAACAGAGTCCATTATGATGTTATTAAAGCTAATGTTTTTTATTATAGCAAGATTACCTCTACCTCTTTGGCTTTTTATTCTTAATCCCCTATCTGTTGATTTGAAGTAGCATTTAGATACAAAAACATCCTGAATACCACCACTGTTCTCACTACCAAGAGTTACTCCTGCATGGCCTTTTTCCATAAAGCAATTTCTTACTATGATATTTGAAGATGGGGTCTTGTATTCCTTCGCAAAATCAATTTTACCTGATTTTATTGCGATACAATCATCTCCAACACTGATATAGCATCCAATTATTTTAACATTATCACAGGATTCAGGGTCACAGCCATCTGTAGTTGGTGAATTAGGGGGATTAATAAGCTTTAGATTATAATATGAAATATTATTAGAATAAAACGGATGTTGATTCCATGATGGGGTATTACATACTGTAATTCCTTCAAGTACAATATTTGTACAAGTATGCAAAAATATTCCCTTAGGTCTTCTTGCAATTCTTAATTTACGGTGATCTATCCACCAGTCACTATTTTGGCTATTGCAATCAACTGTGCCCTCACCATATATTATTACATTCTTCTTTCCTAACCCAGTAATAATGCTTGCGAAGGAATCCTCTGCTCTTCCCTCCCATGTACCAAGTGGCTTAGAGTTTAAAAATTCATTCGCTTTTAAAATTGGAAATTCTTCTCTATTGGTACTTCCTAATAAAGTAGTTCCTTTTTTTAAGTTTATTACTATATTATCTTTTAAAAATATGCTTACAACTCTAAATGTACCATCAAGCTCTAAATACTCATCAGGTAACAATTTATCAATTGCAGTTTGAAGTTCCTTTGTATTATCATCCATATTTGATGGCTTTAAAATAACAGGTTTTAAATCTAAAGTTTTAAAAGTAATTTTTTTTAAAACATCACTTGATTTAACAACCAATACATATTCATTGTTAGAAGAAAGATTATATAATGAAAAAACATTTTTATTACTTGTTAATACGTATTCATCGTTTAAATATACTTCGTATTCGTGAGTAAAATATACATCATTATTATCTAATTCGATTGTTACTGAGCTCGGTGTAATCAATAATATATTCATAATTTATGCTCCTTACTGCTTAATTCTAGCATTTAAATAAAATATCTTGTAGAAAAAGTAGCACAAAATTATAAAAACTATGCATTAATAGAAAAATCGATGTATTTTTTCAGTAGAAGATACATCGATTTATTTAAAAAGTTATGTTTTTATTTGGCTAGTTGATATAAAAGAAAAAGGCTTGAAAACGTCTATAAACACGTCAACAAGGCCATTTATAATTATATATATAATTATTTTGACATAAATTATTTTACTAATTCACCTTCGTAAGCAAGCAAACGCACTCAAATATAAGTTGGTATTCAAAATCTCAATCGAAACATATCGACTTCAAATACTATTACTATT
>CAMELE010000015.1 GCA_945923475.1 uncultured Mollicutes bacterium | reverse complement strand
GACAAATGATGCAACAAATCACTGGCATGAATGCTCATGTGGAGAAAAATCAGAAATCGCAACGCATACATATGGAGAATGGATTATAACAAAGGAAGCTACTCATACTGATACTGGAAGTAAGAAACAAGTATGTAGTGTATGTGGATATGAAATTGTAGAAGAGATTCCAGCAATAGGACACAATTATTCAGATAATTGGACAAATGATGCAACAAATCACTGGCATGAATGCTCATGTGGAGAAAAATCAGAAGTCGCTGCACATAAATATGGAGAGTGGATTGTAACAAAGGAAGCTACACATAATGTTACTGGAAGTAAGAAACAAGTATGTAGTGTATGTGGATATGAAAATGTAGAAGAAATACCAGCAATAGGACACAATTATTCAGAATTGTGGAACTATAACGATAGTTCTCATTGGCATGAATGCAGTTGCACAGACAAAAGCGAAACTGCTTCACATTCTTTTGTTGCTGGAATATGCAGTGTTTGTGGATATAAAGAGGGTAGTCAAGGATTAGAATACATTTTATCAAGCAACAAAGACTCGTATTATGTTAAGGGAATTGGTGAATGTACTGATACAGACATTGTTATACCTGAATATTACAACGGACTAAAGATTACAAATATCAATTCATCTGCATTTAAAGGTAATACGGAAATAAAAAGCGTCTTTATTTCAAAAAATGTTTCTTTAATTTCAGGAGAAGCTTTTTCAAATTGTAGGAACTTAGAAAATGTTGTTTTTGAAGAGGGAGTAACAAATATTGCATGGTATGCATTTATAAATTGTACTAGTCTTAAGAATGTTTCTCTTCCATCTAGCTTAGGTATTATTGGGTCAAATGCTTTTAAGAACTGTACAAGCTTGACAAACATTAATATTCCCGATAAAGTCACAGCTTTGTATGGTACATTTTATGGATGTAGTAGTTTACAAAATATTACTCTATCTAAAAATTTATCAATAATTGATGATGAAACTTTTTATGGTTGCTCAAAATTGACAGAAATAGTTCTTCCAAAAAGTATAACAAAAATTGGCTCATATTCATTATACACATATGATAGTATAGTAATATATTACGAAGGCGATTTAGAAAGTTGGAATAAAATTGAAATATTAGAGGATTCAAAAATAGAACCAGAGCTAATCTACTTTTATAGTGAAACACAACCTTCAGATGAAGGAAATTATTGGCATTATGATATTGATGGATTGACTCCTCTGCAATGGTAAAATAGTAAATTAATTTATCAAGTGGATAAATAATATAAATTTTGGCAATAAGCTTTTAGATTAGGAGTATTTATGTGGATATTATTTTTAGTTTTAACGATATCATTATGGAGTGTTACAAGTATATTTTATAAAAAAGGTGCAAATAAAGATGATAGATACATTCATTTAAAGTTTTCAATTGTAACAGGAATTGTATTTCTATTAATTGCGATTATTTATCTAATAATTAGAGATGAGTCATTTTCTATATGGAAAAGTATGATTCGCTTTTGGCCTGTTACTGCTTTTGGAATTATTTATGCAATCACTAATACTATTACATTTAAAGGATATATTTATAACAAATCATCTATAAATGCTCCTATTGAAAATACAGCCAATGGTTCTTATGTAATATTATTGATTATATTGTTTTTAGTATTTGGTAGAATTGAATCCATATGGGATGTTGTAAATGGATTTAAGATTGCAGGTATTGTGTGCATATTTATTGGATTATTAATGTTAGGAATTGTTCAACATAATATTGCCAAAAAAGAACACAAAAAAGAAAATTTTAAAGCAGGTGCTACAGCATTAATCTTCCCGATTGTATTTTCACTTATGGATGGGCTTGAAACAATAGTCAGTGGTTTATGCTTAGATAGTAAATTTGGTTTTGGAATGTCAGAAGGAGATGCTATTATCATTCTTGGGCTTGAATATGCGGTTATTGCTTTAGGATTATGGATATTTGTTAGTATTAAACAAAAGAAAGTATATAATCCTATTTGTAAAAGCAATGCTCCTCTACTGGCTGGATCTCTATGTGATAATGTAGGAATTGTATGTTATGCATATGCAATGGCAATAGATTCTGTATCAACAGATCCAATATTGGCAGTATATCCAGTTATTACAGTTTTATTATCTAAAATCTTATTACATGAAAAATTAACAGCTAAACAATATATTTGCATATTCATAATGATTTTAGGTAGTGTTATGATGGTTATTGGTCATAGTACACTGTGAAAGGAGCAGCTATGAAAAAGTTTTTTTGTAATAAAGTATTTAAATCATTGCTCGCTACTGGAACAGTTACAGTAGTCATTCAATATTTAATGTTGCTATCAGATACTTTAATAATTGGTAATGTTTTAGGTGAACAGTATTTAAGTGCGGTTAACATAGTGAAGCCTATATATTCATTTGCAATATTTATTGGATCATTAGTAAGTATAGGTACATCTGTATATTATTCATATCAAGTAGGTGTGTTTAATGGCAAAAAGGCTAACCAAGTTTTTAGTCAGGGAGTTATTATTGCAATTTTCTTTGGTGTTTTATTATTAGTTACTGGCTTGCTTGGGAAAAATGCATATTTTAATATTTTAAAAGTATCAGAAGAAACTGCTCAATTGGCAAAGAATTATTACTTTTATTATCAATTTGTTATTCTTATAGGCCCGGTTTATACTGTATTATTGGAAATAATATACGCTGATGGCGATGAAATGATTTGTAATATCGCATGTATTGCTCAATTTACAACAAATATTGTCCTTTCTTTAGTGTTGTGCAAAACGTTAGGCATTAATGGGGTTGGACTCGGATCATTGGTGGGAATGATAGTTAGCATTATTATTTTAATGATTCATTTTGTTCTTAAGAAAAACACTCTTAAATTTTCATTTTATTTTAATATTAAGGACACTCTTAAGGTGTTTAAATCCGGAATGACTGACGGAAGTGCTTATTTATTTATTGGATTAACATCATTTGTAGCCTCAAAATTTGTAATAAGTAAATTTGGGGAATATTATCTGCCGATATTACTATGTGTGTTTGACGTTATTGAATTTACATTGGTGTTTGATGGAATAGGCCAAGCAATAACCCCTATTGTTAATGTTTATCGTGGAGAGGGGAACCAAACTGGAATAAGAAGAGTAATGAAATCTGCTCTTATTGTGGCTATAGTTGAGGGTGTTTTGACGACCACGTTGTTATGCATTTTTGGAAAATATGTATCATATTTGTTTGGCTTAAGAGATGAGACATTGATTAAAATTAGTACTCTTGCAATAAGATTGGTGAGTCCATTCTTTTTCTGCACAGGTATTTTATTCTTACAAACAACATACTATATGATTATTGGCAAAGAAATACTGGCTACAGGAATAACAGGATTTAAAGATGCGGTTGTGCCAATTATAATGATGTGCTCACTTGGATATTTATTTGGCTTGAATGCTGTTTGGGTTGGTCTTGGATTATCACCATTCGTGTCACTTGTTTTAGTTTCAGTATTTTTAATAATAAAGTATGGTAGGGCTAAGTTTCCACTTTTGTTTGATAAAGTAGTAAAAAAATCGTATATTTTTGATGCCATTTTAGAACCTGATACTATTTTAGATGTTTGTGATAAATTGGAATTAGAATTACGAATCAATAATTTTAGTGAAGAAGATACTAAAGAAATGTTAGATACTGTTAATTATTCATGCATGAAAATATATAACCATAACCCTTCGGAAAAAGTATTAGTTGAATGTTCTTTATTAATATCAAATAAAGTAGAGATTATTATAAGAGATAATGGGAAATTATTTGATTTGACGAAGAGTGAAGAGGGTGAAAACTTACCAAAGATTGATGATTCTACCAATTTGGTGTCAAGAATTTATATGATAACAATAGGTTACAATCGTAACATGTTGTGCTTTGAAAGGAAAAATGAAACAATAAATTAAATTCAAAATTATGTCTTGAATTACAAATTAGTTCGAAGGTGAAAAGTTTTTTTGTAATACTTGACTTTGAGCAATCAGTATATGGAAATAAAGAATTTGATATAGCCTGGTTTTAAATTTTAAGACTTAATCAAAAGTTTATGAAAACTGCTTTAGAGGATATTAAAGTGAAAATGAATGTGATGAAAAGATAGTGAAGTACTACATAGCACTAAGATATTCAAGATTTATCAAATTTGGTGATGATGAATGTAAGGAGTATATTCGTAATTGGATTAAGTATAATATAAAGTAGTTCCAGAAAGTATCAATTTAATTCACTATTAGATTTATATTAAGAAAATATATATAATTATATTAACAAGGTAGGAGAAATTTACATGAAAAAATTTAATATACTATATATCGCATTAATAGTTTTGTTTGCGTGGCTTTTTGCATCATGCGCAAGTAATCACTTCACGTTTACAGACGTAGAAGGAAGCCTATATGCTATGGGAACACAAACAATAACAGTTACTACATCAGATGATGCAAAGTTTGAAGAAAAACTAGAAACATCATATGTAACATTAAGTGAGCAGTTAAAAGGAAAAACCGTTGATAGCATTAAATATATAAGCGAAACCAAAGCTGAGCTTACTATATCAGGTAAGTTAGAAAATTATACAGAAAATAGTAATTATACTTATTATAATATTGAATTATCAAGCAAAGCTTTAAAAGGAAACACAACTGCAACAGTTGTTACGAAGGTATATTTATGCTCACCTAAGATTTTAGCGTTATCTGTTTTTTTCACAACAGATAAAATGGCAACTTCAAAATTCTCTTTAGATTATGGATCATTCATTGAAGAAAATTGTAATACTAGTAATATTAAATTACCTGATTCTAATGGCGTTATTACTTCTGTAACAGTAAACAGCGATAATACATTAACGATATCAGTTGAAAATTACATTTCTTCAGAAGAATCTAAATATCCATTGGTAAAGATTTCCGCAAACTGTACGACATTTAATCAAGATATTTATGTTAGTGTTGGACAAATGTTGTTCTCAACATATATTTACAAGTAAAAATTTCTGATTATTAAAGAAAATGTATTCGATTTGAATTCATCTTTATTTATACATAAAAAGTATTTCAAAAATAAAATTATTACCATAATATTCTCACTATCATTTTAAGCATAATATTTTACTATTTTCAAGTTTAATGTTATTATATAGATAAAGGAGCAATGATATTATGAATTTAAAGTTTTTAAAATGTAACAAATGCAAAAATATTTTAGTTTATGTTGATGAAAAATGTAGTGGACTTACTTGCTGCGGTGAGGATTTAAAGGAATTAGTTCCTGGTACAGTTGAGGCATCAGCAGAAAAGCATATCCCTGTTTACGAGCAAATTGAAAATACTGTAAATGTTACAGTTGGAAGTGTATTACATCCTATGCAACCTGAGCATTATATTGAGTGGATTTGTATCCAAACTTCAAAGGGTCATCAATTAAAATACCTAAATCCAGGTGAAGAACCAAAAGCTAGCTTTATCCTTACAAATGATGAAAAGCTAGAAGCTGTATATGCATATTGTAATCTTCACGGATTATGGAAGAGCACAATCTAATAGTCTTAAACTTTAGCAATCACCTAGTGGTTGCTAAAAAAATGTAAAAACTTGTTGACATTTCAACAAGTATAATTTAAAATGAACTTGTTGATTTTTCAACAGCTAAAATAGGATAAGAGGTATAATATGATTCGTATAATAACAGATTCGGCATGTGATCTTCCTTTAGATGAAGCGAAGAGCTTAGGTATTGAAATAATTCCATTAAAGGTTACATTTGGTAATGATGAATATTTAGATGGAGTCACTCTATCAAGAGAAGAATTCTTTTTAAAATTAGTGGAGTCATCAGTTCTTCCTAAGACAAGCCAAATATCACCATTTGATTTTGAAGAAGCATTTAAAAAGTATCCTGATGATGAGATACTATGTATTACATTGTCGAGTAAATTATCTGGTACATTTCAAAGTGCAAAAATTGCGGGTACAGATTTTTGTAATGTTACATTAGTCGATAGTGAAAATGTATGTGTTGGGGAGCAAATTCTAATTAAACTTGCAATAAAACTTATAAGTGAAGGCAAAATTGTTCAAGAAATTGCTAGTATTTTAAATGAAGAAAAGAAGAAAATTAGAGTTATTGCATTACTTGACACTCTTGAATATCTTAAAAAGGGTGGAAGAATAGGTACGGTTACAGCTTTAGTCGGTAATTTGCTTCAAATTAAACCTGTAATAGAAGTTAGAGATGGTAAGGTTTCCATGCTTGGTAAAGCAAGAGGATCTTTACAAGGGAATAATAAATTAAGGGAAAAAATTATTGAATGTAATGGAATAAACTTTAATTATCCGGCTGCGTTTGCTTATTCTGGTTTATCAGATAAATTACTTGATAAGTATATTAATGATTCTCGCGATTTATATCCCGATAATTTTGAGATTGAAAAATATTTGATTGGCTGTACAATTGGTACACACGTTGGACCAGGTGCTATAGCGGTTGCTTTTTTTGCAAATAGTAAATAAATAATAGGATGGGCATATACCCATCCTTATTCATTTGACTTTAAAGAGTCATTCATATTTACCTTGATTATTTTTCTTGAAAGAATCAAATCTACAATTGCTATAAATGTTAATACTAATAAAACTGTAAATATTACGGATGTAAACTTTATTTCTTTAATCGAACCAAAATCCATCGATTTAAAAATATAGTATAACAAAAGTATACCTGCTGGAATACCAATTAATATTCCAACAACAATAATTGATATTATCTCTCGGTAGACATAGGTGATAACCTCTGTATTTTTATATCCTAAAACCTTCAATGTTGCAATTTCTCTGTTTTTTTCGGATATACACATGTTAGTTATATTATAGATAACTAAGAATCCTAATAGTATTGCAAATATAACTATAGCAATAGAAATAAACACAATTGAATCCCCTATATCGTAAGCAACACCTTTAAGGATTATCGGCTTTTGGGACACGTTATAAAGTCCTAATCCAGCCATAATAAGAGCACTTACGCCAAATGTTGATAGCAAAATCATTAAAAGTCTTCCCTTATATCTAAAAATGTTTCTATAAGCTGATTTATACTTAAAAGATAGCATATTCCATATAGGAGTAATATGTTCTAGTAATATTTTCTTACCTTCCTTTGGCGCTTTTGGTTGAAATAAAGATGAAGGCTTTTCTTTTATATCCTTAAGTGTTACATACAATGTAACAAGTAAAATGGATGCTAACATAAAAATAGATGATATTAGTCCTGTTGTGATGTTAATTTTGTTAGTCATTTTTGGTAATATAAATACATTATTAAAAATAGGATAAACAATATTTGGTAAAATGTATGCACCTGAAATTAAACCAAGTACTATTCCCATAACTGAACATGTTAGAGAAAAGAATAAGTATTTATTTAAAATTCTAAGATTTGAATAACCGAGAGATTTATAACATCCGATTGACTTTCTTTCTTCCGATATGAGTCTTGTAAGAGTTGTAAGAACTACAAGGGCAACAACTGCAATGAAAAATACCGGGAAGAAAATAGCTAGGATATCAATTTTATCAGTTATATTAATGAGCCCTGAATAACTCATCGTCTCATTTAAAGTAAGAGCTATAGTATTACTGTCATTTATACTCGATGTAATTTTGTTTGCTTCAGCTTTAACACTGCTAATATATTTGTCATCAAAATAAGACATATTATCTGTTTTGTTTAGTTTGATTAAGATATCAGTTACAGGAAAGTAATTATTAAAGGTTGAGTCAAAGTAGAAGATGCTTGATAAATATTCTTGATTAAAAAATGATTTTTCACCTGAATAATAGAATAGAGTTGGATTTTTAACAATTCCAACGATTTTATAAGATTGTCCTAGTACTATTACTTCCTCACCAATTTCTTTTTTATTAATAGTTTTTGATGATTGTTCACATAATATTTCATTCGCCTCTTGGGGATACATTCCTTCGATAAGTGTTAATTTATTTATGGCTATGTTTTTTGTATCTAAAGAATAAATACGTATATTTTCATTAGTACTTTTATCAAAGGTGTCAATTTGAGTGATAGTTTCAATATTTTTTATTGAAGGGTTATTTTTTAAATCTTCAATTAAATCTAAAGGTAATCCATATTCTGAGGTTGATTTTATATCTATATCAAATACGTTTTGGGTTTTAAAATGTTCATTTAAACTATTATGAATTTTCGGTACTATTCCACCAACTCCAGTAACGAAGCATATTCCTACAAGTATAATAAGCATCATTGATATATACCTTGAAAGATTTAATGAAATTGTTTTAAATATTGTCTTATTATATGCTTTCATATTACCACTCGATATCATCAATACTTGTAGGCGTATCGTTTATTTCAATTTTACTGATTTTTCCATTTTTGATATATATAACTTGATCAGCCATATCTTTTAATGCTTGGTTATGAGTTACAATGATAACATTTTTATTTTGCTTGACTGCTATATCATGTAAGAGTCTTAAAATAGTTTTACCTGTTTCATAGTCAAGAGCACCGGTTGGCTCATCACAAAGTAACAATTTAGGATTTTTAGCAATTGCTCTTGCTATAGATACTCTTTGTTGTTCACCACCAGAAAGCTTTGCGGGGAAGGATTTCAACTTATCCTTAAGACCAACTTCTTTAAGTATGTCTGCGGGATTATAAGCATCCTTACATACCTCAACTGCAAGCTCCACATTTTCAATTGCCGTTAAATTTGGCATAAGATTATAAAATTGAAAAACAAATCCAACATCATTTCTACGATACAATGTTAGTTCCTTTGAATTTAAATCAGAAATTTTTTTTCCATCAATTATTAAACTACCTTCAGTTGGTGAGTCCATACCACCTAATATATTAAGTAAAGTAGTTTTGCCTGCTCCTGAAGGACCTAATATAACAGTAAATTTTCCCTTTTCAATGGTAAAATTAACATTGGATAAGGCTTCAAAGGATGTACCTTGTCCAGAATAAACCTTTTTAATATTTTTTGCTTCTATAAACGTCATAATTGTCACTTCCTATATAATATATTATATTTACGAATTTATTATATGTCAAATATCATAAACATAAATTAATTGTATATAATGAGAAACAATAAAATTAAAATTCTTTACATAAACATTAGTTTAAAGTATAATTGAAATAAGGAAGTAGGGGGTTATTCTCATGTTTGGTAAGAAGAACAAAGATAAAAAAATTGATGAAAAAGATGATTTAATTGATGTTGTAGAAGACGAAGAAGAAGACAACAAAGAATATTATTATGATGCAGATAAAGATGATAACTATTATGATGAAGAGGATGAATTAGATGAGGATATAGAATATCCTAAGAAAAAGGATAATCCAAAAAGCGAAAAAAAGAAAAATGATAGCATTATTAAAATTAACCCTATTCATTCATATAAGTTTTGGTTTAAAATATTTGGAGCAGTCCTTCTTGTAATTTTAGGATTTATTCTATTATTTCAAAAGCAAGCTGCTACATCAATTGTATTAATGTTTACAGGTGGTGTGTTTAGCTTATATGCAATTATAAGAGTTTTACCTTTAATGAAAACATTGGAAAAGGGTAGTTCTAAGGTTTTATGCTTTGTAGAGATTTTAATAGATCTTATAATTGGCGTTTTACTAATTTTTCTATCAATAAAGAACTTTGGAGATGAGCAAACAGGAATTGTTAAGTTTGCTAGTGAAAACTATAATATACTAATTGGCTTTGTTTTATGGCTAAGAGGCTTTGTGTATTTTGTTAGTACAATATTATTTGCGGAAAAAACAGATAAAATACAGTTGTTTGTTCATATTGCAGTTATAACATTTGGAAGTTTCTTGTTTGGAGTAAAAATTGATGCTAGTAAAATTGCACTTGCTTTAGCTATTTTAGCATTTGTTTGTGGCGTTGTGATTGCTGGTAGTGGCTTCTTTGATTATGGTAAGTATCGCTCTAATGTTAAGGATGTTAGAGAGAAAAAGGACGATAAGAAAAAAACATCAAAGAAAAAAGAGGCTCCTGCAAGAAAAGGCAAGAAAGAAATTGATGATCCTGAGGATAGAACTCCACTTATTGATCATAACGATGATGATAGACCATATGTAAGCTAGTAGGCATTTTTGCCTACTTTTTTAAACCCTTTACATTTATTAAATTTATGATATAATTACAATGTTGAAAAATTATTAATTAAAAATATAGGATTTAGGAGAAAAATATAGTAATAGGAGGAGCAGATTTCCTACAATTTTAATGGTCTCCGTCTGCGAAATAAATATGAAATTAGAAAACTTAGAGCATAGTAAGGTTAAAGCAACTTTTACTGTTACTGCTGATGAATTCGAAAAAGCATTAGATGAAGCTTTCCCAACTGTATCAAAGGATGTAAAGGTTGATGGCTTTAGAAAGGGTCATTGTCCACGTAATATATTTGAAAAGAACTTTGGGGTTGAATCATTATATGATGAAGCTTTAAATATTGTTTTAAATCAAAAGGCTTCAGAAATTTATACTAATGAGGAATTATCTAAGAAGATTTGTGGTCAATTTGAGCCTGCAATTGAAACTAAGGAATTTGAAAGAGGAAAGGATTTCGAGGTATCTTTATCATTTGATGTTCTTCCTGAATTTACTTTACCTCAATATAAGGGCTTAGAGGTAAAGAAGCAAGTTCTTGAGGCTACTGAAGAAGAAATTAACAATGCTATTAATGCTGATTTAAAGGCTCATTCAACTCTTCAAGTTAAAGCAGATCAAGTTATTGCTTTACATGATACTGCTAAATTTGATTTCGTTGGAACTGTTGATGGTGTTGCATTCGATGGTGGTTCTGCTGAAGATTATGAGCTTGAAATTGGCTCTGGTCAATTCATTCCAGGTTTTGAAGACCAAATGGTTGGTATGAAAAAGGATGAGGTTAAGGATATCAATGTAACCTTCCCAGATAATTATCCTGCAACTGAATTAGCATCTAAGGCAGCTGTATTCAAGGTTACAGTTCATGAAGTTAAGGAAAATGTTTTACCTGAATTGAATGATGAATTTGTTAAGTCATTAAATATAAAGGACGTTAATACAGTTGATGAGCTTAAGGCATATAAGAAAGGAAGCTTAGAGGATTCAAAGAAGACTTCTGAACATGATCGTCAAGTTGATGAACTATTCAATCAAATCATAGAAGCAACTAATATTGATTTACCTCAATCATTAGTTAACAATATTAAGAATGATATTACTTCAAGATATGTTAATCAAGCTAAGCAATATAACATTCCATTTGAAACATTCTTAAGCTTAATGGGAACTACAAAGGAGGCTTTTGAAGCAAATGCTCAAGCATCTGCAGTTCAACAAGCTAAGTTCCAATTAATCCTTTCTGAAATTATTAAGGCTGAGAAGCTTGAGCCAACTAAGGAAGAAATGGAAGCTAAGGCTTCAGAAATTGCATCTTCTACTAAGACAACTAAGGATGCAGTATTAAAGCAAAGAGCTAGTCAAATTTATTCTCAATTATCTTATGATAAGGTAGTGAATTTAGTATTAGGCTCAGCAAAAGAAATCTAATTATTAAATAAATAAATAACAGTGGTCCATAAGCCACTGTTATTTGTTTATAAACTACAATAAATTATGGTAAATTATGAAAAATTGGCAAACTACTTGCAAATCTGCCAAAAGTATTGTATTATATATACACGAGTACTTTTATATGCTCGAATTATACTAAAAAAGAGGTGTACATTTTATGGAAAATATATATACAAATCGTATTCCAGCAATAGCTGTACGTGGCGTAATTCCTCTACCTGGAAATGAATTTCGTATCGAAGTAGGCCGTGAAGTCTCATTAAGAGCACTAGATGACTCTGAAAAGAATCACGATAATCAAATAGTTTTACTTATTCAAAAGGATCCACAATGCATTAATGTAACAAAGGATGACTTATATGAATATGGTGTTTTAGCACAAATTAGCTTAAAGCTTAAATTACCTAATAATAATTACAAGGTAAAGTTTAAAATTAAGGAACGTATTAGAGTTTTAAATTATATTCAAACTGAGCCATTCTTTTCAATTGATTATGAAACAGCTTCTTCAGTTTCTTCATCACCAGAGGAGGAGGCTGCATTAGTTCGTACAGTAATCAATGAAATTACAAAAAATCCACAAGCCTTAAATGGAGCAGATGAAATCTTACGTAGTATGCAAAGTGGTTTAACCTGTGCTGATATATCTGATTTAGTGGCTTTTAATCTAAGAACAGATCAAAACAAGTATCGTTATTTATCGGAATTAGATGTTAAAAAGCGTCTTCATTATATATTAGATGATATTACAAGAGAAAAAACGATTACTGATCTTGAAAATAAGATTAATCAAGAAGTAAAAAAATCAATTGATGAATCACAAAAGGAATATTACCTTCGTGAAAAAATGAAGGCTATACAAACTGAATTAGGTGATAAGGCTCGTCAAGAGGAAGAAATAGAAGAGCTTCGTAAGAAAATTCTTGAGGCTAAAATGCCTAAAAAAATCGAAGATAAAGCTCTTAACGAGCTTAGAAGATATCAAAACGCTTCATATCAAATGGCTGAAGCAGGGATTATTAAGAACTATCTTGATTTCCTAATTAAGCTTCCTTGGTATAAGGAATCCCAGGATAATAACGATTTAACAAAGGTTAAGGAAGCATTAGATAAGAACCATTATGGTCTTGAAAAGGTTAAGGATCGTATTCTTGAATATTTATCAGTTAAGATTATGACTGGTAAAAATCCTCAAACAATTTTATGCTTATTTGGTCCTCCTGGTGTAGGTAAAACATCACTTGCTAAATCTATAGCTGATGCACTTGGAAGAAAGTTTGTTAAACAATCTCTTGGTGGTATTTCTGATGAATCTGAGGTTCGTGGTCATAGAAGAACCTATATTGGAGCATTACCAGGTCGTATTTTAAAGGGTATGAAGGACGCTGGTACTGTTAATCCTGTATTTTTACTAGATGAAATTGATAAAATGTCTTCCTCATATCGTGGAGACCCTGCATCTGCTATGCTTGAGGTATTAGACCCTGAGCAAAATGCTAATTTCTCTGATAATTATTTAGAAGAGGATTATGACTTATCTAAGGTTTTATTTATAACTACAGCTAATTCATTAGATACAATTCCTGGTCCACTAAGGGATCGTATGGAAATTGTAGAGCTATCAAGCTATACCGAATATGAAAAGTTTAATATTGCTTATGAACACCTAATTCCAAAGGAGCTTGTACGTCATGGTGTTAAAGAGAATCAATTTAAAATTGAGCCAGATGCAATGTATTCTGTAATTCAACACTATACAAGAGAAGCTGGAGTAAGAGAATTGGATCGTTTAATAGCTACTCTTATTCGTAAGTCAATTAAAGAATTATTAGTTGATAAAAAGGATTGCGTTACAATTACTTGTGATAATTTACAAAATTATTTAGGAAAGATTAAGTTCTTTAATAATGAAAATCGTAATATTAATCAGGTTGGTGTTGTAACTGGTCTTGCATATACGCAATTTGGTGGAGATACACTTGATATTGAGGTTACTCACTATAAAGGTAAGGGTGGATTGGTATTAACAGGTAAGCTTGGAGATGTAATGAAGGAATCTGCAATGGCTGCATTAAGCTATGTAAGAAGTCATGCAGACGATTTTGGAATTAATTCTGAAGTTTTCCAAACAGATGATATTCATGTTCATGTACCTGAAGGGGCTGTTCCAAAGGATGGACCAAGTGCAGGTGTTACACTTACAACTGCTATAGTTTCAGCTTTGACCAATAAGCCTGTAGATGCTCATTTAGGAATGACAGGTGAGATTACATTAAGAGGTGCCGTTTTACCAATTGGTGGCTTACGTGAAAAGTCAATCGCTGCGGTACGTTCAGGATTATCTACAATTATGATTCCATATGAAAATGAAAGAGATATTGATGATATTCCAGAAGAGGTAAAGAAGGTTCTTGAAATTATTCCTGTTAAGAATGTAATGGAAGTAATTAATAGAGCAATTATAAAGTGACAATTTAAAGTAGGTTTAAATGAAGAGTACCCCTAAAGTTGGACTAGAGTAAAATCTAGAAAGACTTAGGGGTATTTTTTTATGAAATTAAAAGATGAAGATATTAAAGAAATAGCAAAATTAATAGATGAAGGTTGGTCATACATTAAATTAGCTTGTAAATTTAATATGGGCAAATCAAATATGAACTCGTTAATTCGACGTTATAAAATGCATGGATTAGAAGGAATATTACATACACATTCAAAATCATTTACAATTGAAGAAAAGATAGCAATAATTAATCGATACTATTCCGGAGAGAGTAAAAACTCTTTAGCAATTGAAATAAATGGAAGTATTTCGTTAATTCAAGATTGGATTAAAAAATATGAACAACTGGGGTATAATGGTCTTATAGATAATCGAGGAAAGCCAGGTGTCTCGAAAATGGGAAGACCAAAGAAAAATAAAAAACAAACTTCTACTACAGAAGCAATGGCACCAGTAAATGATGCCGAACGTGAAGAATTAAATAAATTACGTAAAGAAAACTATCAACTTAAAATGGAGAATGCCTGCTTAAAAAAAATCCAGGCCTTAGTTCAACAACGTCAGAACCAACAAACCAAGAAAAAGTAAAAGCTATAAATGAACTAAGGCAAGAATTTCCATTAGCTGAGTTATTAAAAATCTTTAGAATATCTAAATCTAGCTATTATTACACTGTAAAAGCGATAAAAGCTAAGGAAGATAAAAATAAAGAATTACGTGAAGAAATCCTTGAAATATACAATAAATCGCATTGTAGATACGGATTTAAACGCATTACATTAGTGATTAATAAAAATAGACAAGGAAAAGTAAATCACAAGCGTGTACAGCGAATAATGCATGAATTAGGCATTATAGGAATACAAGGCAAGAACTCAAAGTATCATTCTTACAAAGGTGATAATGGAATTGAAAAAAGTAATCTTCTTTTAGAAAAAGTAGTTGATGAAGAAAAACATAGAACTACTTTTATAAGACATTTTGAAACAACAGGACCAAATCAAAAGTGGACTACTGATGTTTCAGAGTTTAAGCATAAAGATGGTAAGCTTTATTTATCACCTATTATGGATATGTATGACGGATCTATAATAGCATTTGATATATCGGAACATCCCGATTTTAACCAGACAAAAAGAATGATTGATAGTGCATTTAAACAATATGATAATCTAGAAGGTTTGATATTTCATTCTGATCAAGGATGGCAATATCAAATGAAACAATATAATATGTGGTTAAAAGCAAAAGGAATTCAACAATCATTTTCTAGAAAAGGAAATTGCATGGATAATTCCTTGATGGAAAATTTCTTTGGAATACTTAAAAATGAAATGTTTTATGGTCATGAATCAGAATTTGAATCCTTGAATGATCTTAAAGAAAATATAGAAGATTATATCAAATGGTATAACGAAGAAAGAATTAATGTAAAAAGAAACGGATTGAGTCCTTTAGAATATAGACAACAATCCGTATCTCAATTATAATATTAAATTACTTAGTCCAATTTATTGGGTACCCAACAAAAATAACCTACTTTTCATTTTATAATAGATGTTTCATATAATTTAATATGGTGATAATATTTGAAATATTTTAAAACTGATGGTATTAGAGGTATATTTAAAAGAGATGATTTATCGATTGATTTAATTCTAAGAGTTGGCTCTTCTATGAAAATATTCAAGGAAAAAAGGGTGCTATTAGCCTATGATACAAGATATAGCAGTAATATTATTAAAGAACTATTAAAATATTCGATTAGGCTTAGCGGCTGTGATGTGATTGATTTAGGGATGGGAAGTACCCCTTATCTAATGTTTTGTTCTCTTAAGTACAAATTACCTGCTATAATGATTACAGCTTCCCATAATGATTTTACCTATAATGGATTAAAAATTATTTATAAAGGTAAAAAAATAAATGAAGCTTATCAGGAACGAATTGAAATGCAAATTGATAATGAACCAATAAGGGGTCCTAAAATTGGAAAGTACTATACTAAAATATTGAAAAATAAGTATATAGCATATTTAAATAAATTCAAATGTGATAATAGGATTAAGGTATGCTTCGACCTGGCAAATGGTTCAATGTGCTTCCTTGAGGATTATTTAAAAAAACGCTTTTGTAATTCCATAATTATTGCAAATGAACCAAATGGGACAAATATTAATCAAGAATGTGGTAGTTTATATCCGGATAAATTAAGGAAGGCTACTTTAGATAATGAATGTGAGATTGGTTTTTCCTTTGATGGCGATGGAGATAGGATTATTGTCTGTGATAAATTTGGGAAAATTTATAACGGAGATATGCTACTAGCTTTTGTTGCATTAGCATATAAACGTGAAGCTAAGCTTAAGGGAAATAATGTAATATGTACAAAAATTGCGAATCCTGGGATAATGAATTATTTAAAGAAAAAAGGTATTAACGTTAAAGCGGTTGATGTAGGTGATTATAATATTACCAAGGAAATAAATGATATTGGGGGAATAGGAGGAGAAAAGAGTGGCCATTTATTGATTGAACCAAAACTATGCTATTCAGATGCAATAGTATCTGCATTAATAATTTTAAGATTATATCAGAAACACGGCTTTAAAATTATGGATAATATTGTTCCTTATTATGAAAAAAGTGAAAATGCTTATGATATAAAAAATCCTATAGCTGTTGAGAAAAGGCTTTCGGATATTGTAAAAAATGGAATTGTTATTATAAGAAAGTCAGGTACAGAAAATTTATATAGGATATTATTGATGAGTAAAGTTGAAAAAGAGATCGTAGAAGCATCTAAAGCGTTAAAAGAAATAATCGAATGATTTAAGCGTAATTCGAATAAAATTCAAAAAAATGCTTTTAAAAAGAGTATTTTCTTCATAATAATATTGAAAAAATAATTGTTTTATCGTAAAATGGAGTATGTATTGTGCTAGGAGGTTGAAATTATGTTTACAAAAGAAATTGCAAAAAAAGTATTAGATGAATGTGTGTCTACAGGCGCAGATTTTGCAGAAATTTTTTACGAGGATACAACTGAAAATAGTATTTCAATGATATCAGGTGTGGTTGAGGATGTCTCAACTCGACATATTTATGGAGCTGGAATAAGAGTGTTGCTTGATTATCAAGAGGTATATGGGTTTACTTCTGATTGTAGTTTAGAAGGCCTTTTAGCATTAGCATCTAAATTAAAATATTCGTATAATTCAGATGTGAAAAAGTTTGATTATACTCTTATAGAGGAAGATGCTACTAAGACTGGTAATGTAGTAATTGCTAGAGAATCTAAGGATGTAGCTTTAGGTGAGAAGATAGCGTATTTAAAAATAGTTGATGAGGTAATCGAAGGCTATGATAAAAGAATAATTCAAAGAATTGTTAGTATTTCTGATAAAACTCAATATGTTACAATTGCTAATACTAAGGGTAAATTTATTAAGGATATAAGAAATCAACAAAGAATTTCTGCTCAGGTTGTAGCTAAGGATAAAGATAAAACTCAATCAATGGGGAATACAATAGGTGGAAATTTTGATATTGATTCTTATAAGAATAAGGATTTAAAGGCCTTTGCGGCTGAAGTTTGTGAATCATGTATTAGTATGCTTGATGCTCCTGAAATGGTTGGTGGAGTATATCCGGTAATCATACATAATGGCTTTGGTGGAGTATTATTCCATGAGGCCTGTGGACACTCACTTGAAGCAACGAGTGTTGCAAAGGGCTTGTCCGTTTTTACTGGTAAAAAGGGTACAAAGATTGCGTCTGACATTGTTACTGCTATTGATGATGGTACAATAAACAATGAATGGGGTTCTTTAAATTGCGATGATGAAGGTAATCCAACTAGATGTAATGTTTTGATAAAAAATGGCATATTAAATAGCTATATGATTGATGATCGTAATGCAAGAAAAATGAAAATGGCTTCTACTGGTAATTCAAGACGTCAAAATTATAGATTTAGTCCGACATCAAGAATGACAAATACGTTCATTGCAAACGGAAATTCGACCTTTGATGAAATTATCAAAGCTACAAAATATGGGCTTTTTGCTAAAAAAATGGGTGGAGGCTCTGTAAATCCAGTAACTGGAGAATTTAATTTCTCAGTTAATGAGGGTTATATGGTTGAGGATGGTAAAATCACTCATCCAGTTAGAGGAGCTACTTTAATTGGTAATGGATCAAATGCTTTATTTAATATTGATATGATTGCAAATAACTGCTCCTTTGGTCATGGAGTATGTGGATCTAAATCTGGCTCTGTGCCTGCTAATGTAGGTCAGCCTACAATTAGAATTCAGAACATGACTGTTGGTGGAAACGGAGGTAAAAAATAATGGATTTTAAAAAATTGGAATCAGTTTGTAGAAATAACGGAATAACTGAGGTTGAAATTCACCAAATCAAAGAAAATGGTACCTCTGTTTCAACATTTAATGGTGAGGTAGATGCTAATGAGGTATATTTTAAAAATGAAATGTTTGTTCGTGGAGTATATAACAATCATATAACTTCCTTATATATTGAACGTGATACAGATGATGAAATTGATAATATCGTTAAATCATTAGTTGCTAACGCTTCTGTTACAGAGTCTCATGATCCATATTATATATATAAGGGTGATGAAAAATATCCTGCTTTGGTAAATAAAGAAAACGATTATGCTTCATATAATCAGGCAGATTATATTGAATTGTGTAAAAAAATAGAAGACTTTTTACGTAGTAAATCAGATTTAATTACCAATACATCAGTAAGTATTGAGGTTGGAAGTGAAGAGGTCAGTATTGTTAACTCTAATGGTTTAAGCGTTTCAAGAGCTAATGAATATGCCTATTTATCTGCATCTATTGTAGTTAATAAGGATGGTAAATCTTTAAATAACTACTATGGGAAATACATTGATAAATTTAGTGAAATAGATTACAAGGAAATGGAAGAAAGACTAGTTAAAAGAACGATTTCTTCTTTAGGAGCAGAATCAATTGAATCAGGATCATATCCTGTAGTTTTTGAAGCACCTATGGCTGCAAGCCTAATAAGCTGCTTTATGTCAATGTTTTACGCTGATAATGTAACTAAAAAATTATCGTTATTATGTAATAAAATGAATGAAAAGGTATTTGGTAATAATGTAACTATTACAGATGACCCATTCTGCAAGGAATCACATCATCAATATAGCTTTGATGACGAAGGTGTAGGTACATCTGTTACAAAGCTTGTTGACGGTGGTGTTTTAACAAATTATTTGACTAGCTTATCTACTTCGAAAATGCTAGATTTAAAGCCTACAGGTAATGGCTTTAAAAATGGCTCTGGTAAGGTATGTGTAGCCCCTACTAATTTATGCATTAAGTGTGGTAACAAGAGTTTTGATGAAATGATTTCATCTATTAAAAATGGTGTTTTAATCACTAAAATGATGGGACAGCACGCTGGTGTAAATCCTGTTTCAGGCTCTTTTAATCTTCAATCAAGCGGCTTTTTAATTAAGGATGGAAAGATTGATAAACCAGTAACCTTAATAATTGTTTCAGGAAATATTATTGATACCCTAAATAATATAGTTGATATTTCATCCGATTTTGATGTGTATGGTAAGGTAGGAACAGGCTCAATTTATGTAAACAGCCTTGCTATTTCAGGTAAATAAAAAAAGAAGTATGCCTTTGAGGCTAACTTCTTTAGTTTGTTATTAATGTTCTTCAAATTCATTTGAATTTGTTTCAAATATATCGTTGGATTCATTTATAGCATTTTTGTTCTTTTGGAGCTTTTTATTGCGGGTTCTCATTCCTAAATAAAGAATTAGAATAAGTGCTACAGTACCACCAATGAATGCACCTATTACTTGACCAGTCGTGGTAAAAAATGCGTTGTTATCAATAACACAGTTTTTTATAACGATTATTGGTGCTGCAAGAACAAAGGCAAATGATGCATAATTTGTTTGATCCTTATAGCGATATATAAATTTCTTTACAAGTTTGGAAAAGATGAATACTCCTATAAAATATCCTAAAATGTAGACGCCCATTATTTTTATATTTGGTAAAAAGGTTTCAAAATAGCCAGGCTTACCAAATGAAAGTAAAGAGGTAAGCATATTCATAAATGAGTAATAGATACCAAGGGATAAGAATACGATTGCAAAATCAATTCCAGGAATGATGAATGTTGTAGACGTTATTATGCCGATAAAAAACATTCTGATTAGGTATCCTATATTTGGATCGGTAGGGAACTCTACATCTGCTCCTGCTTTAAAGGAAAAGTTTAGTAAAACTAAGCCACAGGTCAAAAGAATAAGAATTATCCAGCAACTAGCTTTTTTTAAGCCACCCTTTAATTTGATAATTAAATCTGGCATAGATCCAAAAATCATTCCTAATATAACAAATGTTGTTACAAGAGGAAAGTTTTCAAATAAAATAGTTACAGAAAAAGCGGCCATTGCTGAGCCTACCATATATCCAAAAAGATACGAAAGAAAAAAGAACAGATTATATTTACTTTTAAATATGTTACTAATGGCTTCAACGACTAATACATACATACCAAGTATTATGGCAATTGTAGAAGCGGACAAGCCAGGGATACCCATGCTTACTAACCCTAGTAAGATACCTTTTAAAAAGGTTATAAGGTAATCCTTTTTATGCAATTTTTTTAAATCCATAATAATCCTCACATTCATTAGTATTATTATACCATTTTTGGTTTTAAAAAAAATGGTATAAATATGTAATAAAATAGGATTATAAAATATATTTTATGTTGTACTCATAATATAACTATTAAACAAAAGGAGAGAGTATAATCATAAGTACAATTTGATTATACAATATACATATATATGTTATTCGGAAAGTATATAAATAAGTATTATAAAAAGTACTTCATTTTCTATTTGATTGGCGTATTATGTCTTATTAGTGTTGATTATTTACAGTTATATATTCCGGAGTTTTTAGGAAAAATCGTCGGAATGTTTGATGGTGAAAATGTTGTAAATGTAGATAAATTATCATCTATTATATTAGCATTAATAGGTGTAGCTTTTGGAGTTTGCGCTGGAAGAGTTATTTGGCGTTTATCATTATTCAATGCTTCCAAAAGAATTGAAGCTGATATTAGAAAAGAAATGTTTTTAAAATCAGAAGTACTATCTCAAAGATACTACCATGAGAACAAGGTAGGTACTATTATGAGCTGGTGTACTACTGATGTTGAAGAAATTCAAGAATTTTTAGGTTGGGGTAGTGTTATGCTTGTAGATGCAGTATTTCAATCAGTATTTGTTATTTATAAAATGATTCGTCTAGATTGGGCTTTATCATTAATTGCATTTATTCCAATGCTTTTAATTATTGTTTGGGGTGGCTTAGTCGAAAAGTTTATGGATAAAAAATGGACAAAGAGACAAAAGTTATTTGACGATTTATATGATTATTCTCAAGAGTCCTTTACAGGTATTAGAGTTATTAAAGCGTTCGTTAAGGAAACACAACAAATTCATGAATTTGCTAAAATAGCTAAAAAGAATAAGGATGCTAATCTTGAATTTACAAGAGCATCAGTTTTATTCGATGTAATTATTGAAATGCTTATTACAATCATAATGTGTTTAATCCTAGGATTAGGAGGATGGTTTGTATATAGTACTGCTACAAATAATCCTATAAATATATTTGGTCATCTTGTAGAATTAGATGCGGCAAAGCTAATTACATTTATTGGCTACTTTGATTTGTTAATTTGGCCATTTATGGCATTAGGTCAAATTGTAACTATGCGTGGTCGTGCTAAGGCTTCATATAAACGTATTGCTCATTTTTTAGATGAGCAAGAAGAAATCAAAAATCCTGAAAATGCAGTTGTCCTTAAGGATATAAAAGGTAAAATTACCTTTAATAATTATACATTTGCGTATCCAGATTCTAAAGTAAGCTCGCTTAAGAATGTATCGTTTACAATTGAACCTGGTGAAACAATTGGTATTATTGGTAAAATTGGCTCAGGAAAAACAACATTAGTTAATTCATTGCTAAGATTGTATAATGTTCAGGAAAACTCTATTTTAATAGATGATGTTGATATTATGAAATGTGATATTAAGTCCTTAAGAGATAATGTAGCATATGTTCCTCAGGATAATTTCTTATTTAGTGATAAAATTAGAAATAATATTGCGTTTTCTGATCGAGAAACAGATATGCAAAAAATAAAGCTAGCAGCGAAGTTTGCAGATGTTGATGATAATATAGTTGGCTTTAAGGATGGATATGATACAATTTCAGGAGAAAGAGGAGTTTCGCTTTCTGGAGGTCAGAAACAAAGAATAAGTATTGCTCGTGCTTATCTTAAGGATGCACCTATTATGATTATGGATGATTCAGTTTCAGCTGTAGATGTTAAGACAGAGGAAACTATTTTAAAGAATATTAAGGAAAATAGAAGTGGTAAAACAACCATTGTTATAGCATCCCGTGTTTCAACCGTAGCTCATTTAAATAAGATTTTAGTTTTAAATGAAGGAGAGGTTGAAGCGTTTGATACCCCTGATAATCTATTAAAAATTTCACCTACATACCAAAATATGGTTCGACTTCAAACCCTTGAAGCAGAACTTGAAAGGGGTGATTTTTAATGGATGAAGAATTAGAAAAGCTAAAGGGAGATAAAAAACTTCCTATTTCTATTATGCTTAAGCGTACAATTAAGTACATTAAGCCTGAGCTTTGGCGTTTTATTTTAGCATTTATTCTAATTATATTAAATGTAGCATTAGATGTTATTCTTCCGTTATTTATTAGTAATATCACAAACAATTTAACTAGTTCAGAGATTAGTATTAAATATATACTTATTCTAACAGGATCATATTTTGGAATATGTATAATAAACCAAATATTATTATATTTTGAATCAATGATTTTGCAAGTTGCAGGTCAAAATATTATTTATAATCTTAGAATGGAAGTATTTACTCATATTGAGAAAATGAGTCAAAATCAATTTGATGAAATGCCTGTTGGCTCACTGGTAACACGTGTCGCCTCATACACAGCATCTATGTCTGATTTATTTACAAGTGTTTTAGTTAATTTGATAAGAAATATTTTAACAGTTGTTGGAGTTTACTCAATAATGATTGTTATTTCTTGGAAGTTATCATTGTTATTGTTGATGTTTGTTATTGTTATTGGTGCTTCATCATATATTTTTGGCGCAGTTGTTGGTAAGGTATTTAGAAATGAAAGAAGATATATATCTGAGCTAAATACATATTTGAATGAAAATATTTCAGGAATGAAAATTATTCAAATATTTAATCAAGAAAAATTTAAGGAATTAGAGTTTGATGAAAAGAACGAGAATTTAAGAAAAGCAAGATATAAGGTTACTATTGCATTTGCAATATATAGACCATTTATTTCGTTATTACAAATTCTAGCTACAGCGGTAATATTTTTCATGGGAGTAAAAATTGGCTTAAATGCTGGTGAAATTGTAGCCTTCTATTTATATATATCTAAGTTCTTCCAGCCTATTCAAAATATTTCTGACCAATTAAATAATTTGCAAAGAGCTCTAACTGCATCTGAAAGATTATTTAATTTACTTGATGTTCCTGCGATGGTTGTTGACAAGGAAGATGCAATTGAAATAAAAGAATTTAAAGGTAAGATTGAATTTAGGAATGTATGGTTTTCATATAAGCCAGATTTATGGATCTTAAAGGATGTATCATTTGTTATTGAGCCTGGTCAAACTGCTGCCTTTGTAGGAGCTACTGGAGCCGGTAAAACGACAATTTTAGGTTTAATTGTTAGAAATTACGATATTCAAAAGGGTCAAATATTAATTGATGATATTGATATAACGCAAATTAAAATAGAATCATTACGTCGTGCAATAGGTCAAATGCTTCAGGATGTATTCCTATTTACAGGTAGTATCAAGAGTAATATTACATTAAATGATCCTTCATATTCTGAAGAAGAAATAAAAAAAGCATGCGATTATGTAAATGCAACGTGGTTTATTGATAAATTACCGAACAAGCTTGATGAACCAGTAATTGAAAGAGGTGAGAATTTCTCACAAGGACAAAGACAATTATTATCATTTGCTCGTACAGTACTAAGTAAACCACAAATCTTAATCTTGGACGAAGCGACATCAAATATTGATACAGAAACAGAGGTTTTGATTCAAGACTCACTTCAAAAGATGAAGAGCATAGGAACAATGCTTGTGGTTGCCCATAGATTATCTACAATTCAACATGCAGATAAAATAATTTGCTTATCTCATGGTGAAATAGTAGAAAGTGGTAATCATCAAGAACTTCTAAAGAATAAAGGATATTATTACAAATTATATCAGCTTCAATTTGAAGAAAGGTAGCTAAGGTGGCTTCGGCCACTTTTTCTACATTATTTATTGTAAATATAATATATTTACGTTAAAATAATGTTAGCAGTTTTAGTTGGTGATAAAATGAAGTATAAAAAAATATTAAAAATTTTTAATAATAAATCTAAAAATAAAAATGCTAAGGTGTTGAAAAAATACGATAAGTATAGTAAAGAAAGAAGTTATGAGTCTAGACTTAAAAGGTTAAAGCCCTATTTAGATGAACGAAAAAGACGTCAAAAACAAATAACAAGGGCTAGGCATCGTAAATTAAATGAAGCGCCTCATTTATCTATCAAGGAAGAAGTGGGAAATGCAGTAACTCATGGCGTAGGAGCAATTCTAGCAGTTATAGGATTAATAATTCTTTTAATTAGGTCAACTACACCTTTGCAGATCATGGGTGCATTATTTTATGGAATTTCAATGTTTTTCATGATGACAATGAGCTCACTCTATCATTCGTTTAAATGGGGAATAAAAGCTAAAAGATTATGGAGAAGATTTGATTATTCTTCGATATATTTGCAAATAGGAGGGACCTTTTCCCCTATATTATTAGTAAATTTATATGAGCATTATCCAACGCTTAGCATTGTATGGTTTTGTATAATGTGGGGATTAATCATTGTTGGTATAACAATGGTAGCGATATTCGGACCAGGAAGACTTAAATGGCTCCATTTCCCTTTGTATTTCATTATAGGTTGGGCCGGAATAATGATCATTCCATATTGGATAAAATATTATTTACCACTATTTTTTTGGATATTAGGTGGTGGAATTGTATATACATTAGGAATGATTCCTTTTGCTAAGAGGGGTGTAAAGGGTGCTCACTTTATTTGGCATTTCTTCGTACTAGCAGGTGCTGCAACTCATTTTGTTGCAATAATGCTATACATTTATTGATTCTAATCTTTTCTCACTTGGGTCCTTCAATAGCGTTATTCCACACACTATTTCATGAGCTATTATCGGATATATTGTAAAGCGTTCAAAAATTCCAATTATGTTTTTGGGAAGAATTAAGCAAAAGAAACCGGCTATTAGTCCGCTTATACCAATTATTTTAAAAATTATTGTATTTTTGCTAGTACAAAATGACATTACAATTGGTAATATATTTCCAAATAAAAAAACTAATGCTGTTGATACGTAATGGATAAATACAGGATTTGTTGAGGAATGGAAGAAGCCAACTAAAATGGTTCCTATTCCTGTGAGTGTTGACATCATAAGGCATAAAGGGATAAATTTAGGCTTAATCATTTTAATAATATAATAGCTTATTCCAATAAAATAGACTATTCCATTGATTATTAGGATTGAATTAAATAAATAGGATAATGGTGAAAAATTCGATTCAATACCGCGATATTTTTCACCAATAGGTGTTGATAATTCAGATATTGTATGAAAGTATCCTTTAAACGATGATTTAGAGGAAATAATTGAAATCATTTCTAGTGCTACATATGAGACACTTGATATGATTAATAATGTAGAAGGTATTAAATGTATTTTTTTCATAAGCTCACCTTTTTTATGGTGGCTTATTTTTAAAAAAATATAATAAATTATTAAAAAAAATAGAGGTGCTTTATTATGAAGGAATTTTATGTAATGGATTATAAAATAAATGGTTTATCAGATACACTTGCAATAAATAATGCAATTATTGATTGTAATAAAAATGGAGGTGGACGTGTAGTAATAAAAAGTGGTGAAAAATATGTTGCTGGATTAATTAATTTATTATCAAATGTCGAACTTCATATCGAATTTTTAGGCTTTTTGTTTCTGACAAGCAACCTAGACGAATTAGCTGTTATAAAGCAGAATACAATCAATAAGGTTAATGTTCCTACCTACGAAAATTGTGATTATTCAGGACAGCCTACTCAAGCATTTATTAAGGCGTTAAATGCATCTAATGTTTCTATAACCGGAGAAGGCGTTATTGATGGTAATGAAGAAATATTTTACGGAATAAAAAACAAATGGTTTATTGATGGTTCATATTATCCAAGAGTACCATTAGTTTTCTTTGAAAACTGTCAAAATGTAAAGATTAAGGATATTACATTTAGAAGAAGTGGCTTTTGGACTACCCATATTATTGGGTGTAAGAACGTAGAAATCGATTCACTAAAAGTTTTTAATAATTTAAAAATGGCAAACTGTGATGGAATCGATGTAGATGCTAGTCAAAATGTCATAATTAAAGACTGCTATATTGAAGCCGCAGATGACGCAATTGTTTTTAAAAATACTCAATACGGAAAGCGCTATGGAGATTGTAAAGAGGTAGATGTTTTAAATTGTACATTAATCTCAACCTCTGCTGCAATTAAATTTGGTACTGAATCATGGTCGGATTTTAAAAATATAAAAATATCAAACATAAATATTTTAAGGTCAAATAGAGGTCTTTCATTTCAATTAAGAGATAAAGGCTCAATAAATAATATTTCATTTAAAAATATTTATATTGAAACAAGACGCTTTTCATCACCTCACTATTGGGGAAAGGCGGAGCCAATTGCTATTACTGCTGTAGATAGAACTGAAGGTGTAAGCTGTGGAACTATTTCTAATATTTCTTTTGAGAATATAAATGCGGATTCAGAAAATGGAATATTTATATTTGCTCAAAGAGAAGGGCAAATTAATAATATAAAAATAAATGGATTAAATTTAGAAATTAATCAAAAAACAACTTGGGAACATGATACTCATGATCTACGTCCATCATATAAATATGGTATTTTAAATGCTAAATTAAATGCTTTATATATTTATAATGCAAGTAGTGTCGAAATAAAATCATTTAAATATGAGTTTGATGACAAAATGAGTTAATACAAGGAAAAGGATTATTATATCGAAAATACAAAAAATATAGTGATAAATTAAATATTTTTCTTTAATTTGTGACAAAATAAGGTATAATATTAATATCAATGAAAGGAAGTAATAATATGAGTTTTTTAAGTTTTTTTGAAGATTTTAGTTTTCAAACACATTGGCAATATATTCTTTATATAGCATTAATCATTGCTCTTGTAATAATATTAATAATTTTTGTTAGAAAGCATATTGCACTTACAGTTACTATTATTATATTTGGAGGACTTTTAGTAGGATATTATTTTGGTAATTTATATTTTGCACTAGGATTTAGTGAGAATATGACGTGTGATGCACTAAGAAAGAATCCAGATGAATATGTTAGATATGAATTAGATGAAGTTTATATTTATCAAAAAAAGAATATTGATGATAATAACAATATTATAGATAATTCAAGTGATATTTTTGCAGTTAAAAAACTATGGTTCGTCTACTATAGTATGAAGCCAACAAGGGAGCTTAAGGCTGAGATTGACGGAAATGATGACTATACTATTTTAATTAAAGAGTATAAGGTTGATGATAATCGTATTTATCAATTTGTTCCACAAGAAATTTCTTTAAAATCAGATACTGTTATTAGGAAATATTTAGATACTATTGAGGTAACATATGTAGATAATTCAACTGAGGTTTTATCATCAGAACAGCTTTATATTTTCCAAGTGAAAAAGGAGATTAAAAGCTTTACTGCATTTAATATTGAATATAAATTAGGCAATAGTTCTACTCAAGACAAATAGGATAACTAATTAAATATTGTTAGAAAATAGGCAGGTATCAAAAATGGCTTTGGTACTTGCTTTTTACAATATTAAATGATATACTACACTTAGAAAACCATATAGGTTTAAATATGGATTCAATAAAAATTACTTGTTTATTAGTCAAGATATAAAAAACTAATATAGTAATGTTATTGCTATTAAAAGGAGAAAAATGAATAAGGCAGAGATTTTAAGTCAATTATCTGAAAATGTTGATGTAACAAAGAAAGATGCAGAAATTGTTATTGATGCATTTTTAGACATTATTTCTGAAGCTTTAGCAAGTGGAGACAAGGTTGTTTTATCAGGCTTTGGTACGTTTGAGGTAAGAAACAGAGTATCCCGTTCAGGTGTAAACCCTCGTACAGGTGAAAGAATTGATATTCCTAGTCAAAAGACTCCTGCATTTAAGGTTGGAAAGGTTTTAAAGGATAAATTAAGATAATGATTGATCTTATTAAAATTGTTAAAACGAACGATATTAAAATGCTTAGAGATAATTTAAAATTTTATAATATTAATATCGTTGATGAAAAAAATAATTCTTTACTTCATATAGCAATTTTAAATAATAATCCTGAAATAGTGAGTTTTTTAGTAATGAACTCAATAAATTTAAACTCACAGAATGAAGCGGGGTATACTCCTCTTCATTTTTCTATTTTATATAACCATTTTGGTATTTTTAAGCTATTAATCAGTCAAAAAGCAGATATAAATTTACTTGATAAAAATTGCGAGACACCTTTAATGCTTGCGATGAGACTTGGTCGAATTTCTATGGCTAAGGCACTATTAGGCTTATCGGCTAATCTTGATTTGGTTAATAAGCACGGTGAAGGAATTGAATTCTATTTCTTGGGTCTTGACAATCCCAATATGCTTGATGAATTTATTAAAAATAATCCAAAACGATTGTATTCAAAAAATTATAATCAGGATACATTACTTCATATTGCGTCAAAAAGAGGAAATTTGAATTTAGTTAAATACTTACTTGAGAATGGATGTTTACCAAATATTCCTAATATAGATGGAGAAACACCTCTATTTTTAGCTTCAAGAAGAGGATGCTATGAATGTGCAATTCTTTTATTAGATTATATGGCATTACTTGATTTAAAAAATAAATTTGATGAAACAATAGAGGATATTGTTCCTGTAAGTTTTTATCATGATTTAAAAGAATATACGATGAAGCCATCTTATCAAAATTATCTTAGAAAGTATCCGTTGCATATTGCAGTGATAAAGAATGATTTAGCTTTAATTTTAGAGAATAATACAATTATTAATAAAAATAAAAAGGATGATTATGGACGTACACCAATAGATTTGGCTTATGCCTATAATCACCCAGAAATTGTTAAATTATTAAAAAATACTAAGCATTAGTAAAGATACAACATTGTTTAATACATGGATGAATATTGTTATAGTAATATTCCTTTTGCTATATATGTATGTAAAACCTAATGCTAAACCAGAGGCTAAATAATTTATAGCTACAGCTATAAAATCAATAACTCCACCAGCCTGACCGTCCATATGGATTAAACAAAATAGGATTGATGATACGATTAATGAAATTGTATCATTTTTTATTAATTTGAATATTGAATGTCTAAATACAAGCTCCTCACAGATTGGCCCTATAAAGCCAATAATTGGGAACATAATCCAGTAAAATAATTTAGAATGGTTTATAATTGAATTGATACTATCTTGATTAGTTGAAGTTTGACTTGATAGCATTATAGAGATTAATGATGCTATAAAAGAAGCTCCGTACATTACAATAATACCTATAACAATATATCTTGCTGTACCAGCTGTATCGTTTCTTGATATGAACCAATCATTTTTTATTTTTTTTAGAGAAATTGGAATTAATGCAGCAAACAAAATGATATAGATAAATACATTTATAAATAGTACTATTCCATTAATATTACTTGCTATAAAGCTTTCTTTAAAAAAATGCTTTATCATGAAATAAATAAGTTCAACTAAGCCATACATTATTGCACAATATATTCCAATACTCAAAAGTGCCATACAATTATCTTTATTTTTAAAATAGTTAATTATTTTTTCTTTCATAAATACGCTCTACCTTTCTATGCTTTAAATTAATTTTATCATAATTTTACAAAAAGGGCATATAAATATTTGAGGGATTAAATGAAAAGAATATATTTTTTTTATTTTTTTATAGTAATTAGCATTACCCTAATATTTTTTTTATATTTTAAAATACCAAAATTAGATGTTAGCATAAAAAAATCGGCCGAAGAATTAGTATTTTATGATGATGCAAATGAAATAAAAGGTGTATATTTGGATGTAGAGGACCCAATTTTGGATATATTTGCTTATTTAACCTATAAACGGAATGCATTACCTTTAAATGCAAATACTCATGCAAATAGTAATGTAATTTTAAATGAATATAAAACCCAGGATTTTACGGTTAGCTTAACGATATCTATGGATACGGCATTTGACTTAGAATCGTTTGTACCATTGCTGTTTGAATCATATTATACTCTAGGATATCAAAAATTAGAAATAAATATTGGAGATAAAACATATAATTATGATTCTTTAGAGGTATTTAAAATTGCAGATTATGAAACGTATAAGGTCATAAATTTAGATGGTTCTATAAGAAAAAATTATCAATTTGATGACAATGAAATTATTTTAGAGGTTTTATATATAAAGGACTTTAATGTGTTAGATGCTTTAAATGATATAGATGGAATTAGCTATGAATTGAACGATACTTTTATAAATATTGAAATAATTGATACAATGAATAAAAATTTAATAATTCATTTAATAAAGCTAAATTTAAATGGAATGGCTTATTCTTTTCAAACCTTGTGATTTGTGGTAAAATAAAATGCGGTGATTATGATGAAATTAATAATGGCTTCAAGCAATAAAAATAAGATTCAGGAAATAGCATTAATGTTAAAAGGTTATGAAATTTTGTCTCTTCAAGATATAGGTTTTAATAGTGATATCGAGGAAAACGGGAAAACATTTAAGGACAATGCTTTAATTAAAGCTAAAACGATATATGATATTTATCATATCCCAGTTATAGCTGATGATTCAGGACTATGCGTTGAGGCTTTAGGTATGGAGCCTGGCGTATATTCTCATCGTTATGCTGGACCGATGCAGGATGATTCAATGAATAATGCATTACTAGTTAAAAATCTTCAAGGTGTTTCTAATCGTAACGCATTCTACGAATGTGCTATTTGTTATTATGATGGAGCCCCTATGTTTTTCGAGGGAAGAGTTTATGGTAGTATTGTTGATGATCCGAAGGGGAATAATGGCTTTGGGTATGATCCGCATTTCTTTATAACAAGCTTAGGAAAAACAATGGCTGAGATTACGATAGAAGAAAAGAATAAAATTTCTCATCGAAGTATTGCTGTAAAAAAACTAGGAGATTATTTAAATGAATTATCTAATAATATCAGATAGCCATGGCTTAGAGGATGATATGTTTCAACTATTTGAAAAATATCCGGATTATCAAATAATACATTGTGGCGATTATTGTATATCCTACAAAGAATTGGATAAATATAATGCTTTATATGCTAAGGGTAATTGTGATTTTTATGGTAAAGATGAAATTATATTAGATTCTGATTATGGGATTATGTTTATTTCGCATGGACATAGATATAATGTTAAGTATCAATATGAAAGTATATATTATAGAGGAAAGGAATTAAACGCAAGTTATGTTATTTTTGGACATACTCATGTCCCTTTATGTGAAAAAATAAATGAAATTTGGTTTTTAAATCCCGGCAGCCTTAAAAATGGAACTTACATTATAATCGAAAATGGACAACCAAGATTAGTTAGTAGGTGAGTCAAGTGAAATTTAGTGAGCTTAAAAAACTACAATTTAATAAAGAAACCCTTAAAAAGGTTGATACTTTTATTAAAAAAGAGACCTTAGGTTCACCAGATTATTACAAAGCCTTATGCCTAAAGGGCGCAATTTTACATAGCCTTGGTAAGGATGAAGAGGCTATTAAGCTTTTACTTGAACTTGAAGGGAAAATTTGGGTACTACAACAGGATGAGGTTATTTCCTTATGTGATACATTAATATCAATATTCCTAAAGTTTGATGACCCAGAAAGAGCATTAAAATATATCAATATTAAAAAAGAGCATCTAGATATAGTCCACAAGGAACAATATTTTAAGGATATGATTGTATATTACAATTATATAAAGGATAAAGAAAACGAAAAAAGATATATATTAATGTATCTTGATGAAACGATTGATCCAAAGGAAAGATTATTTGGCTTTGAAAGGATAATCGAGTTTCAGTATGAAGAGCATGATATTAAGGGCTTTGATGCCTCTTATGATAAACTTTTAGAATCGTATAATCAGTTAAATAATGATTTAGGAATTAATCACATAAATTATTTACGAGCTAGCTTACTTTTATATCAAAACCTACTAGACGATTTATTTAAATTTTGTACCGAAAAAATAAACGAACCGATTGCTAGTGATGATTTAAAACTATTTTATGCTAGTCAAATAATTAAATATCATTTATCAAAAGATGAACTTAGAAAGGCTTCCATAGTTGATGGTGATTATGGAGAATTATTAAATAACGCAAGCTTAGAAATAAAAAGGGACTATTTAAATACAATCCATTTACTTTATTCTACATATGGGAACAAAAGTATTGTTCAATCGATTGAAGAGCAAATTGAATTACTGAATAGTGTTGAGGTTCCTCAAAAAACTAAAGAACAAAAGAAGTATAAAAAAATTGAAATACAGGATCCAATTATTGTTCCTAAAGCACAGGAAGTTAGACCACAGCCTGTTGAACCTGATGTGATTCTAACAGCTGAGCCATCTTTATTAGCACATGTTTCAGAGGCTTATTTTGCGTTGAACGAGGCTTTAGAAGCTTTAAGTATGGAGGCTTTACAAATCCGTGAGCCTATTAGAAAATCATTACTTGAAATCGAAAAAAAATATAAATTTAAGGAATGTCACATTATTTATGATTATAATACTGTGTATGATGGCTACCAATATAAGGATGGAAGACTATACGATAAGCATTTCAAAAATAAAGAGGCTATAGAAAAAAGTATTCCTATTAGGGTTATGAAGAGTGGAAAGGAATATTTAAATGATAATATTGATAATATCGAAAATAATATCGATATTATTACTACGCGTAAGTCTATTTATAAAGGGGTAATTTCATATCCTCTTTGCTCAAATGGAAAATCCTTTGGTTCGGTTTCATATTATTTTGATGATATCGATTTTTCGTTGGAGTTTGAGATTCTAAAAACATATTCTTTTTGCTTATCTAATAAAATTGATTCTATGCTATATAAGAATAAGGTTAATGATAATGCTAAATATGTAAATGAATTGCTTAAGAAAATTCCTTTTGGAATAAAAACAATTACAGATGAGTATACAATCTTAAACGATACATGCAAAAAAATATATAATGTTAATTTTGAAAGTGTTGATAATGAAGGCTTTTATGATATTGTATCATCAAAGGATAGGGCTAAGTATAAAGCTCTTATTACATCCTTTTATGGCGGAAAAATAAAAGAAGCTACCTTAATATATAGATTATATGATGGCAGAGCTATAAAGGAACAGTTTTATTTATACGAGCTAACAGACCATATAATTATTAATTCGATTGTTTTAGATGTAACAAATGATATCAAGCAGCAACAAAATTTAAATGAAAGGGCAAGTTTAGATTCCCTGACGCCATTAAAGGGTTTTAGAGGCTTTGAGGAGGATATTTTAACCTTAAATCATGAGAAAAAATATAGTATAATGCTATTTGATGCTAAAAACTTTAAGCTTTATTTTGATATTTATGGATTAAAATTTCACAATGATTTAATTAAAGCTATTGGACTTAAAATGCTAGATTTAAAGGATAAATACCAAGCATATTTATATCATTATGATAGCGATAAATTTATTGTTATACTCAAAATGAATGATGAAAGAAGCACCATCAAAAAATTCAAAGAATTCTTAGATGAGCTTAGTCAAAAGCTTTTTGAGCTAAATTATCGAGTTAAGCTTTCCTTCAAGGGCTCAATCCTTAGAGTTCTTGGGAAAAGTCCTGATTATGATGCAACTAAAATTATTGAAATGCTATCGAATTCACTTGGGGCGTTAAAGGAAGAATCAGGCTTTAATGATGTTGCATATCATAATTCAAAATTAGCAGATGCTAGGTTTTATGATTTTCAAATGGAACTTCACATATCAGAAGCAATTGATAAGGGTTTACTAGAGGTATGCTATACTCAAATTGCTAATATGAAGGAAAAGGGTACATTTGCATATATGGCTCATTTAAATTTAAGCAATGCCATTGTATCTGATGCATATTTTGAAGCAGTTATCAAAAAAAGAAATTTATTTTTACAAACGGATAAATATTTAATAACCCATTCCTTAATGGAACTAAAGGAGTTTTATAAGGAATATGGTGGATATTATAATCTTTTTATACCTGTTCATCACCAAACTATTGAGGATAAAGGCTTTATAGCATTTTATTATGAAAAAATGAAGCTACTTCATATAAATCCAAAATATGTTTATATTGAGGTTATTGATGATAGATTTGATTTTAGAATAGATGCTGACGATTTAAAGTATATTAATTTATGTACTAGAAGCTTAGATATGGCATTTAGATATTATCCTAAGCTTTATGTTGTTGATTATAATCAATATGATTTGCCTACATTAAATACAATCAAGGATGCTCTAAAGCTATATGGTGTCGATATCCTAGTAGATGATGTTTCGTCTAATGAACAAATCGAAGGCTTAATCAAGGAAGAATTATATATTATAAGAGGTAGTGCATTAAAAAAAATCTATAAGATTAAGGATATAATCGCATTACTATCCACAAAATAGATTCATTTTATTTAAATTTTGTTGTAAAATATATAGATGAGGAAGGCGTAAATATGGAAATTAATTTTATAAATGAATTAGCAACCTCTACAACTGAATACGAAGAGCTTATTAGTAGTATTTTTAATACAATTGATGATAATAGATGTTTTGACATCATATTTGTTTCAAAAGAAAGAATTCATCAAATAAATAGGGATTATCGTAATGTTGATCGGGTTACAGATGTAATTAGTTTTGCTTTAAACGATAATGATGAATGTAATTATGGAGCTGAGGATGAACTTGGTGATATCTTTATTTGTATTGATAGAGCTATTGAGCAAGCAGAAGAATATGGTCATAGTGTTTCAAGAGAGGTCGGTTTCTTAGCTGTTCATGGATATCTTCATTTATGTGGATATGATCATATGACTAAGGAAGATGAAGAGGTAATGTTTAAGCGTCAGGATGAAATTCTTGAGCGAGCAGGGATTACAAGAGGAGGAAGTAAATAATGGATGAAATTGTTTTAAAGGCCATTGAAGGAATGAATAAAAGCTATTCACCATATTCTAAATTTAAGGTTGGCGCAGCTTTATTAATGTCAGATGGTAGGTATATTACTGGCTGTAATATTGAAAATGCTGCTTATGGAGCATGTATGTGTGCTGAAAGAAGTACATTATATACAGCATACAATTTGGGCTATGATTTAAAGCGTGATGTTATGAAAATGTGCGTTGTTGGTGTAACTGAATTGCCAATATCTCCATGTGGTGAATGCCGCCAGGTTATGAATGAATTGCTAGCAAAGGATTTGGTAGTTGTCCTTGCAACAGCAAATGGTAAAACTAAGGAGGTTACTGTAGGGGATTTACTTCCTTACAGCTTCGATGAGCTTGCCTAATTATAAATCGGGATTTGTTACTATTATTGGTCGTCCAAATGTTGGTAAATCAACATTTTTAAATAGAGTAATAGGTCATAAAATTGCAATAATGTCTGACAAGCCTCAGACAACAAGAAACACTATTTTGGGTGTATTAACTACTGATTGTGCCCAAATAATATTTACAGATACGCCCGGAATCCATAAGCCAAAATCAGAGCTTGGTACAAGATTGAACGAATCAAGCTATAATGCAATTTCTGGCCAGGATGCTATTTTATTTATGGTAAGTGCTACTGATATGCCTGGTCCTGGTGATAGACTTATTATTGAAAAACTATCTGAATCAAAGCGACCTGTTTATTTATTGATTAACAAGGTTGATTTGCTTAAAAATAAGAAGGATTTAGATAAGGTAATTGTTGCCTATAATGAGCTTATGGAGTTTAAGGAAGTTTTCCCAATTTCGGCTAAGGAAGGAATTAATATCTCTGAATTAATTAATAATCTAATAGCTTTATTACCTGATGGTCCAAAATTTTATCCTGATGATGTAATTACTGATCATCCAGAAAGATTTATTGTATCAGAAATCATCCGAGAAAAGCTATTATATTTTACAGAAGAGGAGGTTCCTCACTCTATTGCGGTTGTAATTGATTCTATGAAGCAAATCGATGAAACCTTGGTTGAAATTTATGCGACAATCTTTGTAGAAAGGCAAAGCCAAAAACAGATAGTAATTGGTAAGGGTGGCCAAATGCTTAAAAAGGTAAGAGAGCTTGCAAGGAGAGATATTAATAAACTTTTAGGCTCTAAAGCAGACTTAACTTTATGGGTTAAGGTTAAAAAGGATTGGACAAATCGCCCAGACTATTTAAAAGCTTTAGGCTATGAAAAAGATAATTTCTAGGAAGTAAATGGATATTTTTGTAAAATAAACTCATAATATTTGTGAGGTGTAAAAATGAACAAAAAGCTTTACAAGGAGTTTATGAAAACGGGAAAGGTTGAGGATTTCTTAAAATATCGAATGGAGTTAGCTAAAGAAAAGGAGAAGCATAATGAAGACAATAAAGACAGAAGGGATAATTCTAAAAAATCTTGATTATAAAGAGACATCTAAAATTATTAAGATTCTTACTCCTTTAGGAATATTGTCTATAAGAGCTTTAGGGGTAAAAAACTACAAGAATAAAAATTTTAATTCTTATGAATTCCTTACTTTAGTAAATGTCGAAATATCTGATCAAGATTTTCCTACACTAATCAATTATAGTTTAGAAGAAAAATTTCCTTTGATAAAAAAGGATTTTTCTTCTTTTATGTGGACAAGTATGATGCTAGGCGTTTCGTATTATTTTGATAATAATATAAATTTTGAGAAAACATATGGCTTCTTAAAAAAAATGCTACTTGAGATTGAGAATGGTAGCGATGCCAAGCTATTGGCATTAATATACTTAACTAAGATATTAATTCTTTTTGGTGTTAAGCCAGAATTTAATTCATGTATCAAATGTGGAACATTAAATGGTGAGTTTTTTAGTATTAAAAATGGTGGAGCTGTGTGCATCATGCATAAGGATAGTGATTTTTTAGTTAAGGATATTAAAAGGTTATATTATTTTGATTTAAATCAACCTTTTTCTTCACTTGATGGGATTGATTTAGAAGGTGTATATAAGATATTAGAAGAATATTATAGTTATTATTTAGATATTAGTTTGAATAAGTACAGGATTTTATAGGTGAATTATGAAGGATTTAAAGGATATTTTACGATTTATTAAATATGATAAAAAAAATTTTATAATGTCTATAACTCTAATAATCGTTGAAACCCTTTTTGAATTAATTATTCCTTTTGTGATGAAGGATATAATTAATAAAGGAATCAAGGGAGAAAGCATGGGGCCTATTTTGATATATGGACTTATAATTATAGGTTGTGCACTTATGTCGGTTATTACTGGACATTTTTATTCAATATTTAATGCTAGATTTATTTCAAATTATAGTTATATGCTACGAGGTGAGATATTTAAAAAAATTCAAACCTTTTCCTTTGCAAACTTGGATAAATTTGAGGCTTCAACCTTAATTACAAGAATTACTAATGATGTAAGTGTTATTCAAAATACACTAAGTGGAAGTGTAAGGCCTATTATTAGGAGCATTATGATGCTTGTGTTAGGAGTTGGCTTATCATTTATTTTATCACCAAGGCTTGCATGGATATTTATTGTAGCTATACCGCTGTTAGCACTTATTTTAATTTTAATAATTAGAAATACAGCACCTAAATATAAAAGGCTTCAAGAGGATATTGATCAAATAAATTTAGTAGTTAGAGAAGATATAGTCGCAATAAGAACTGTTAAGGCTTATGTAAGAGAAGAGCATGAAAATGCTAAGTTTAATCAAGCAAATAACAGTGTTACAAAGACCACGACATCGACATTTAAGGTTTCTACGCTTAATCAACCAGCCTTTGAGCTTACAATGTATGCAGTAACTGTCATGATATTGTTCTTTGGAGCTAAATTGGTTCATAACGATGAATTATTGGTTGGTACGCTTTCTGCCTTATTATCCTATGTTATGCAGGTTGTTAATTCGATTATGATGCTATCTAATATATTTTTGCTTCTAAATCGTTCGTTTGCATCAGCATCAAGAGTTAATGCCGTATTAAAGGAAGAGCCAACTATAAAAAATGAAGGTAAAGATTTTGTTGATAGGGGAAATATTGAATTTAGAAATGTAGATTTTAAATATAAAGAATCATCAGAGGAATTAGTTTTAAAAAATATTAATCTTTCTATTCCAAGTGGGACAAGCCTAGGTATAATTGGTGGTACTGGTAGTGCTAAAAGTACGCTAGTTAGTCTAATATGTCGCTTATATGATGTAAGTAAAGGGGAAATATTAATAGATTCTAAGAATATAAAGGAATATGATCTAAATAATTTAAGAGATAGTGTATCAATTGTTCTTCAAAATAATGTACTTTTTAGTGGTACTATTAGACAAAATTTATTATGGGGAAATAAAGATGCATCTGATGATGAAATATATAACGCCTTAAAGATAGCTCAGGCCTATGAGTTTGTAAGTTCTTTAGGAGGACTTGATTATGATTTGGGTCAAGGTGGTGTAAATGTATCAGGTGGACAAAGACAAAGACTTTGTATAGCAAGAGCACTGCTTAAAAATCCAAAAATAATAATATTTGATGATTCAACATCAGCATGTGATATGGAAACGGAAAGAAAAATATTAGAAGGAATTAGAGGCTTAAAGGATGTAACTAATATAATAATTGGTCAAAGAGTTATGTCCGTATGTGAGGCAGATAAAATTATTATTCTTGATGACGGTGAAATAGTTGGTGAAGGTAATCATCAAAGCCTTTATTATACCTCTAATATATATAAGGAATTATGTGATACTCAGTTAGGAGGTAATTACAATGGCAATAATGCAAGCTCGTAAAAGACCTAATAATTTGAAGAAAACATTAAAAAGATTTTTATCTTATATTGGCAAGCATAAGTTAACCCTATTATTTGTAGGAATATTAGTTATACTATCATCATCTGCAAATTTGCTTGGTACCTATATGTTTCAACCAATAATTGATAAATATACTACAGCTGAGTATTTCCCACAACTATGGAAGATGATTATACTTGAGGCTTCGATTTATTCGGTTGGATTTTTATCAACATTAGGATATACCCAAATTATGTGTAGATTTGCTCAAAAAATAGTATATGAAATGCGTCACGATATGTTTATTAGGATGGATAAGCTTCCTTTAAAGTATTTTGATTCAAGAACACATGGCGAAATTATGAGTATATATGTAAACGATATAGATTCAGTTTCTGAGGCTATAAATAATGCTTTTGCATTGCTAATTGCTAATTTCATTCAAATTGTAGGTATGTTTATCTTAATATTTGTAATAAATTGGTTATTATCATTAATATGCTTGATTTTTTATGTGATTATGTTTTCATATATTATTTATGCATCTAAAAAGAGTAAGAAGGCATTTTATGAGTCCTCTAAGGTCATCGCATCAGTTAATGGATTTGTAGAAGAAATGGTTTCTGGTCAAAGAGTAGTTCAAGTATTTAACCATGAAGAAGAAAATATTAATGAGTTCCAAGAAAGAAATAATAAGTATAAAGAGACCTCATGTCAAGCATTAAGATATAGTTTTTCTTTAATACCTATGGTTGTATCGTTGGGTTATATTAATTATGCGATTGTGGCGATTTTTGGCGGTTTAATAGCTCTTGGCTATTTTCCTATAACTACTTCAATGACAGTAGGAAAAATTGCTTCATATTTAGTGCTTGTAAGACAAGGTACTATGCCTATTAACAGGTTTACGAATCAAGCTAACATTTTATTGAATGGTCTTGCTGGTGCGGAAAGAATATTTATGCTTATGGATGAAGAGCCTGAGGTTGATGGCGGAAATGTTGAGTTAGTGTTAAGAGAAGATAATGAATTTTATTGGAAGAATAAAGAAATATATATAAAACTGCTTGGTGATGTTAAATTTATTGATGTTGATTTTTCCTATAAGGAGGGTAAAAAGGTACTTAAGGATTTAAGTCTTTATGCTCACCCTGGCCAAAAAATAGCCTTTGTTGGAGCTACAGGAGCAGGAAAAACAACGATAACAAACCTAATTAATCGCTTTTATGAAATAGAAAAGGGTACTATATTAATTGATGGAATTGATATTAAAGAGATTAAAAAGGATGATCTACGTAAGGCATTAGGTATTGTATTACAGGATACTCATCTATTTACGGGAACAATTATGGATAATATCCGTTATGGAAATCTAGAAGCAAGCGATTCAGATGTAATAGAAGCTGCAAAGCTTGCAAATGCTCATGGCTTTATTAAAAGGCTGCCTAATGGATATAATACAATGATATATTCGGATGGTAATAATTTATCATCAGGTCAAAGACAGCTTATATCAATTGCCAGAGCAATGGTATCAAAAAGACCAATTCTTATTTTAGATGAGGCTACATCTTCAATTGATACTCGTACAGAAGCATTAGTTGAATCTGGCATGGATCGTTTAATGGAAGGAAAAACGGTATTTGTAATTGCTCATAGATTATCTACGGTTAGAAATTCAAATGCGATTATGGTTTTAGAAAACGGAAGGATTGTTGAAAGAGGAACCCATGAGGATTTAATTAGCCAGCATGGTAAGTATTATCAATTATCTACAGGTCATTTAGAATTAGAATAAAAATGTAAAAAAATACTTGCAATGGTGTAAATTATATGTTAATATATAAAAGCATTAAGCAAGTAAATGGTTGAGTGGTCAAGTGGTTAAGACGGAACCCTCTCAAGGTTCAATCACGGGTTCGATTCCCGTCTCGACTACCATATTGAAACAACAGAATTGATACCAAAAATATCAGTTCTTTTTTCATTTTTAAGGCTATTTTGCTTGTTTTAGGCTTATTTTTGCTTTAATTCAGGTGAAGTAGTCCTTTTTTATTTGCTCATTTTATCGACTGCTATTTGTAAGAAGCACGAAAAGCACGATTTAACTAACAAAAAGCACGAAAAGCACGAATATACCTTAATCCCTGTTAATAGGCCTCTAGGGGAAGATGTTTAAGACCTTTTTTGCGGTTGTATGGAAGTTGGCCACCAAATTTTGGATGTTTTCTAAACTTTCCCTGAACAATTAAGGGCAAAACGGTAGACAAAACTAGTACTATATAGTACAATATATCAGGGTGATTGAATGGTTATTAGCATTAAGAATAAGATTAAGAACATCAACGCGGTCATCGGCTGCAACATCGGCTGCAGGTACTGCTACGCCAAAGCGGTGGCAAATAGATTCCACCTGACAGACGATTTCTCTAAGCCAATTGCAGATTTGCATAAATTGGAAAGATTAAGAAAGCCTGGAGTATATTTTCTGACGGGGATGTCCGATTTGTATCTATGGAAAAAGGAGTGGCTTGATAAGTCGTTCGAATTATTGAGGGAATCTCCGAAAACAGTGGGGATATATTTGACTAAAGCCCCAAATAAAATAAAGCTTGACGACATTCCCGATAATGCTTGGATGGGGGTCACCATCACATCGAAATCGGATTTATGGAGGTTGAAAGCATTAAGGGAAAATATCAAATGCAAGAACTATCACGTCACGTTTGAGCCGTTGTTCGAGGATCTGGGCGACATTGATTTATCGGGAATCAAATGGGTAGTCATCGGAACAGAGACCGGGAAATGCAAGGGCAAGATAGATGCCAAAAAGGAATGGGCCGATCATTTGGTGGCTGTCGCTAGAAAATGCGGCTGCAGGATTTTTTTCAAAGAAGAGCTTGTTTATAAAATTATGGGCGAAGAAAACGCGATCCAAGAGCTCGCTTTAGAAATGGAGGAAGCATTGAAATGAAAAAACAATACGGTGGAACTCTTATCTCTCAAATCAAGCAGCTTCAAGATAGGATTTTCAACAAGATTCTAAAAGAAGAGGGCATATACGAATTCAACGGCCAGCAAGGGAGGATCTTATTTTCTTTATGGAAAGACGAGAAACTCTCCTTGATCGAATTATCGAAAAGGACTTCTCTGGCTAAAACAACATTGTCCTCGATGGTGGAGAGGATGAAGAATGACGGCCTTTTAATTGTCGAGGAATCCAAAGAGGACAAAAGGAGTCTAATTATCTATTTAAGCAACAAGACACTCTCGCTTGAAAGCAAGATAAATAGAGCCACAAAAAGAATAGGTGATATTTTCTACAAAGGCCTTAGCGAAGAAGAGGCAAGCGAGTTAGATAGATTGTTAAATAAGGTAAAGGAGAATCTAAAAGATGAATAAGAATTTAATCATAAGGCAAATCCAAGTCAAAGACGTAATGACCAAATCCAGCGCCCCTATAGGAGGATATTGCGTCAACCCCTATGTCGGATGCACCCATGGCTGCAGATACTGCTATGCCTCATTCATGAAAAGATTCACGGGCCACACGGAAGAATGGGGAACGTTTTTGGATGTCAAGAACTGGCAGCCGATCAGGAATCTGGATAAATTCAAAGGTGAGCACATCATCATTGGGACCGTAACCGATGGGTATCTGCCAGAAGAAGCCAAATACAAGAACACTAGAAAACTATTGGAACAATTGGTGGGCGTTGACGCAGAACTATTGATATGCACGAAATCCGATTTGGTAGTTAGGGATTTGGATTTGTTAAAGAAATTCGACAAAGTCACGGTTTCTTGGTCAATCAACACCTTAGACGAAGGCTTCAGAAGCGATATGGACGATTCTGTGTCAATAGAAAGAAAACTAAAGGCAATGAAAGAAGTGTATGATGCCGGGATTAGAACGGTATGCTTCATTTCGCCAGTATTCCCAGGCATCACGGATTTCAAGAAGATATTCGAATTGGTTAAAGATCAATGCGATTTGATATGGCTTGAAAACCTTAACCTAAGAGGTGGATTCAAAGGGAAAATAATGGATTATATCAAAGAAAACCACACTGATTTGTATCCTTTATACGAAAAGATATATAAGAAAAAAGACAGGAGCTATTTTGAAGAATTAGAAAAAGAGGCTGAGCAATTAGCCAAAGACAACGATTGCCCGTTCGTGGATAACGAAACACCATATGGAAGGGCTAAAAAAGGTCACCCAGTAATCGTTGACTATTTCTATCACGAAGAGGTTAGAGGCTCAAACAACACAGGAAAAAGAAATAGGAAGCACGCTGGGATTCATGAAAGGACCAATGCCACATAATAGACAATAGGATTGATACCAATAAATAGTACCCCAAGTCAAGGACACAAATAAAAAAAGGTGTAGATTCTACTTTGTAGGGTCTATTTTACTTCGAGGATGGCTTTTCTTTTGTTTTTAGGGGTACGAACTTTTTTGAAGGAGTACGAAGTTGTATTAAATGTTATGTTTATAGACATCTTA
>CAMELE010000014.1 GCA_945923475.1 uncultured Mollicutes bacterium | reverse complement strand
GTCCGAAGGACATTGAAGTGAGAATCTTATGACTTAAGTCATGAGAGGTTCAAAAATTCGTTAGATTTGCTAAAAATGTATGGAATATAGATGATACTAACAAATCTAAAGAAGAGGTTGCAGCTTTAGGCCATAATGCTATGGAAGCTTGGATGAATGAGCTTGGTCTTATAATGAATATTACCGAATTAGGTACAACTAAAGAAATGGCAGAAGATCTTGTTAATGCAACTATAATTCTTGAAGGTGGATATAAGCTTTTAAATAAAGAAGAAATTAAAGAAATATTTATTAAATCATTATAATCAAGGAGCGTAAATAATGAAGAATGTAGTTGTTATTTCATCTTCCTTAAGAAATGGAAGCAATTCAGAAATACTTGCAAAAGAGTTTGTTCGAGGTGCATCAATTAAACATAATGTCGAATATATCTCATTAAAGGATATAAATTTTAAATTTTGTTTAGGTTGTCTTTCATGTCAAAGAACAGGTAAATGTGTTATTAATGATGATGTAAGACAATACCTTGCAAAAATATCTAATGCAGATATATTAGTATTCGCAACACCTATATATTATTATAGTATGTCTGGGCAACTTAAGACATTTTTAGATAGGTTAAACCCTTTATATGTTAAGCATAATAATTTCAAAGAAATATATTTACTTGCATCATGTGCAGATGATAGTTCGTCCGCAATAAATAAAACTATTGTAGCTTTAAATGGATGGATTGAATGCTTTGAAGAAGTTGAATTGAAAGGAACTTTGCTAGCTACTTCAACTACTGAACCAAATACTCTTGCTGAAGAATTTAAAGATAAAGCATATTCTTTAGGTGAGAGCATATAAGTATATCTTAGAATAAATAATCAGGCTATTAAATAATGAGCCTGATTATTTTTTTGCAATTATATTTTTATTTCGTTTGGGAAATATGGATTTGACAATATGGGGTAACCACCGTTGAAATAGTTCACAAAACAAGTATTTTACGCCAATATTCTATGATATTGGTTTTTTTGCCCGAATGAAATAAATAAAACTAATTGACAAAAATGTAGAATTCTACAGAAAAATCAAATGAAAGAGTTGACTATAATTTTTAATTATTATAAAATGTAATTGACAAAAATGTAGAATTCTACGAAAAAGGTGATTGTATGATAAAACGTGAAAAATATCTTAATGAATTAATTAAAGCAAAGAATGATGGATTTCCTAAAGTGATAACAGGAATTAGAAGATGTGGAAAATCATTTTTACTTAAAGATATATATTCCAGTTATCTAATGCAAATTGGAGTTAAAGAAAATGAAATAATTTTAATAGACCTTGATGATGATAAAAATTCTAGACTTAGAAATCCAATTGAGCTTGGTAATTACGTTAGAAAAGTGACTTCCATTAATAAGATGAATTATGTCATATTAGATGAAATTCAAAGAGTATATACTATAATTAACCCGACTCTAACTGACGGTAAGATTGTTTTGGCAAAAGCAAATGATACTGAAACAATCTCATTTGTTGATGTAGTTTTGGGTTTATCTCACGAGAAAAATATTGATTTATATATTACTGGCTCTAATTCTAAAATGCTTTCTTCAGATATAGTCACAGAATTTAGAGATAAGGCCACAAATATTCATATGTCTCCATTGTCATTTGAAGAATACTATAATTATGTTGGTGGTTCAAAAACGGAGGCATTATACTCATATATGCAATATGGAGGAATGCCACTTGCAGTATTAAAAGAAGAAAATGATAGAAAAGACTATCTATCAAATCTATTTAAAACAACATATTTTAAAGATATTATTGAACATAATAAATTGACAAAATCTGAATCGTTAGATGAACTTTGCAATATAATAAGTAGTTGTACTGGAGATTTAATTAATTCGGAAAGAATCGCTAATACATTCAAAAGTATTAAGCATGAAGATATTAATAAACAAACTGTTGATAAATATATTAACTTCTTTGTTGATGCTTTTTTGTTAAAAGAAGCAAAAAGATATGATCTTCGTGGAAGAAATGAAATAGGTGCATTAAGAAAATATTATTTTTTGGATACAGGTTTAAGAAATGCAAGGTTGAATTTTGCATATTCTGATGAAGGAAAACTTCTTGAAAACGTGATTTACAATGAGCTGATATATAACGGATATTCTGTTAATGTAGGAACATTTGACAGTATAGAGAAAGATAAAAATAACAAATCTATTCGAAAAACAAATGAAATTGATTTTTATGCTAGAAAAGGTAATAGATATTTTTATATACAAGTTACTGATAATATAAATGATGCTGCAACAAGAGTAAGAGAATATAGACCATTTTATATGATTAATGATCAAATCCAAAAGATAATTGTTATAAATAAACCAATTTCTGAGACACGAGATGAAAATGGTTTTACTATTATTGGTGCTGTAGACTTTATGCTTAGATTTATTAAGTGATATTTTGAAAATAAATAACTCTGTTTTGAAAGAAAAAAACATGTTTTAACACTTATAAAAAAATCTCATGGATAGAGAACTTTATTAATTCATTTCCAAATTCCTTTGGTAATATTAATATTATGTCAGAAACAAGACAAGCATATTATATAGAGACATTAAAGATACGAATTGAAAAAACATTGAATGTATCCTGAGACTAAGAACAATTATGTTTTATATTTATAATTTTAATTATCATTAATTTCTATGTGTTTTTTTAAAGACATTATATATATCTTGTACAATTTCGTTATTAATTATTCAGTTAGACTGAAGGGGTCGTTTATCTGTTGAAGTGATAGATTCATCTATTCCAAGCAATTGGTTCTATTGTGAAAAAAATATGTTTATCGAGATGATGAAGATGGAGATGTGATTAAAGAAACATTAAAAGATATTATTGCTCCAAAATGGATGATTGATTATGAAAGTTTCTTTTTGCTAGTTGGTTATTCTAATAGAATGACAATAAAAGTATTTGAAATGAATAATATAATAAATGAATGTTCACATCAAGATGTATAGGACTACGGTCTTATGCATTTTTACATATTAAGAAGATACATTACTCTATTCTTCAATAAATAATCCTTATTTTGTATCATTAAGCGTTGGCATTAAAGACAGTTTTGATACCACACTATACAAACTACCTATTTACTAAGAATTAAATGTAATATTTAAATGTATAGAAATAATTTTTGACATAAAAATTGAATATAATTTTTTAAAATATATTTAATTTATAGTTAACTATTTAATTTATATAAATAATTTGTTAATATAAACATGTAAGGGAAAAATAGGTGATTTTAATGAAAAAGAAGGAATTAATTATTTATATAAGTGCATTTGTAGGAATCTTTATTCTAGGTGTGACTTGGTCAATTTTAGTCTCATATAATGTTTTTGATAAAATGGATCAAGCAGTATTAAATTCCATTGTATCATGGAGAGGAGAAAAATGTGGTTTCATCTACTGGGTAGTAAGAATTGTTACAGAAGCTGCGTTTTTATACTTCTTGATACCATTTATTTTAATAATTATGATATTATGTAGATTTGATTTAAAATCAATGACACTAGGCGTAGGCGCAATTGGTCAATATGTGGTAAATTCTATTGTTAAATCAATAGTACAAAGACCTAGACCAGATATTGCATACAGATGGATGAATGAATCATCAGCTTCATATCCATCAGGACATTCGTGTAGTGTTACATTTACATATGCATTTTTAATTTACTTAATTTGGAATACAAGATTAAATAAGAATTTAAAGATTGTTTTATCAGTTTTATCAGGATTAATGATTCCAACAATAATGTTTACAAGATTGGTTCTTGGTGTGCATTACCTATCAGATGTTCTTGGTGGATTTATTGTGGGAAGTGGATGCGTACTTGTAGCAGTATTTATTCATAGATGGTTTTACTTAAATGGATATAACGGATTTAAAAGAATGATTGATCGTAAGATTGGAAATAAAGAGCAATAAAAAATGTCACTACAACTTTGTAGTGACATTCTCTTTTATAATTCCTGTTTCTTTGGAAGATTTTCTCTTGCAATCGCAAGCATAAGCTTTATTCTGTTTTCTTGATTTACTTTAGTTGCAGATGGGTCATAATCAATAGCCACAATATTTGCGTCAGGATGCTGCTGTTTAATTGTTTTCATTACTCCTTTACCACAAATGTGATTAGGTAGACAACCAAATGGCTGAGCGCAAATAATGTTAGAATAGCCAGTTTCACAAAGCTCAACCATTTCAGCAGTAAGAAGCCATCCTTCACCCATCTTTGTTCCGTGGCCTAATACACCATTAGACATTTCCTTAGTTTCCTTAAATGGCTTCATTGGCGTAAATTTAGTATTCTTTTTTATTGCTTTAATAATAATTTTTTCACGTTTTTCTAAATACCAAATTGCAATTTTATTGTAGAGTGCTGCTTTTTTATGCCAACCGTATATTTCTTTATCGTATATGGCATTATAACAGCAGTAAAGAGCAAATCCAAAAACACCAGGAACCATAACCTCAGCATTTTCCTTTATTAAGAAATTCTCTAAATCATTATTTCCAAGTGACGCATATTTAATATAGATTTCACCAACAATTCCAACCTTGGGCTTAACTTCATTTGTAAGCTTTACATTATCAAATTCTCTTGCAATCAGCTTCATATTTTTTTTCATTGAGTGGAAAGAAGAGCCTTTATTATTATAGAATTGATCACGCAAAATTTTGATCCATTTATCAACAATTTTTTGAGAATCTCCTTTATTTGCCTCATATGAACGAACTTTATTATTTAGATACATAATAAAGTCGCCATATGTAAGTGCCGCTACAACTCTTTTAATTAAAGGAATAGTGATTTGCAATCCCGAATCCTTTTCAAGATTGGCAGCATTAAGAGATAGAACAGGAATATATCCATATCCAGCCTTCACTAAAGCCTTTCTTAATAGGTGAATGTAATTAGATGCTCTACATCCACCACCTGTTTGAGTAATAAGAAGAGCTACATGGTCTAAATCATCACGATGATTAAGAGCGTCGATGAATTGACCAATTACTAGTAGGGCTGGATAACAGGTATCATTATGAACATACTTGAGACCCTCTTGAGCACATTCAGGACCTTTATTCTTTAAAATTTCTGTTTTATATCCACAGCTATTCAATGCGTTTTCTACAAGTGCAAAGTGAATATCAAGCATTGAAGGAATTAAAATAGTATGAGTTTTACGCATTTCTTTTTTGAATTTAGGATATTCAATTTTAATATCATCCGTATTTATCATTGTTATTCCCCCTTTCCTTGCTTAATAGCTTCAAATAGACTTCTAAGTCTAATTTTAACAGCACCAAGATTTGTTATTTCATCAATTTTTATTTGAGTATAGATTTTGCCATGGCGCTCAAGAATTTCCTTGGTTTCATCTGTTGTGACAGCATCAAGACCGCAACCAAATGACACAAGCTGAACAAGATTCATATCTGGTTGATTGATTACATATTTTGCTGCTGCATAAAGTCTTGAATGGTATGTCCATTGATTTAAGACGTTTACCTCAAATTTAGCTTCGTTATACGCAATAGATTCCTCAGTAACGATTGCTACATCAAATCCGGCAATAAGCTTATCGATTCCATGGTTTACCTCAGGGTCAACATGATAAGGACGTCCTGCAAGCACTATAATTTGCTTACCATCCTTGCGAGCTTCCTCAATTATTCTTTTACCTTCATTTTGGATATTTTTAAGGTGATTATCATATTCTTCATATGCTTTATCCGCAGCATATTCAATTTCACGCTTTGAAATATCCTTGTAATATTTTTTAAGAATCTTATAAATGTTCTTTTTAAAAAGTTCCTTATCAAATATTCCTAGGTAATCGTAGATAAAACGCACATTATTAATAGCTTTTACGTTGTTCTTAATGTTTTCTGGGTAATAGGCAACTATTGGACAATTATAGTGATTGTCTCCCTTATGCTCATTAATGTTATAAGACATACAAGGGTAGAAGATAGTATCAATTCCATCATTTAATAGCTTTTCAATATGTCCATGAACTAATTTTGCTGGATAGCAAATCGTATCAGATGGGATTGTGTGTTGTCCGGAAATGAATAACTTAGCATTTGAAAATCCACTATTTATAACCTCAAATCCTAGGTTTGTAAAGAATGTATGCCAAAATGGAAGAAGCTCATAGTTGTTAAGTACAAGAGGAATTCCAATTTTTCCTCGAGAACCCTCAACAGGCTTATAGCTTTGAAGCTTGTCCTTAATATATTCATATAGATTTAGACTGCTTGATTTAGCTATTCCATTTGTTAATGGCCTTTCACAACGGTTACCACTGATAAATTTTTTGGAATTTGCTCCAAAGGAATTAATTGTTAAGCTGCAGTGGTTATTACATAGACCACAGTTTACATATTTAACTTCATGTTTAAAGCTTTGAAGCTGAACATCAGTTAAAATATTAGAATTCTTTAGCTTCATATCCTTTGCATATAATGCAGCACCATATGCACCCATTAAGCCAGCAATATTAGGACACACAACGTGTAAATCTAATTCACGCTCAAATGCTCTTAAAACTGCTTCATTGTGGAATGTTCCACCTTGAACTACGACATGCTTACCAAGTGATTTTGCATTTGTAGCTCGAATAACCTTGTATATTGCATTCTTAACAACAGAAATAGAAAGTCCAGCTGAGATATTATCAATAGTAGCTCCATCCTTTTGGGCTTGCTTAACCGATGAATTCATAAATACGGTACATCTAGAGCCTAAATCAACAGGCTTTGGTGCAAGTAAACCAATCTTAGCAAATTCCTCGATTGGGTATCCCAATGCATTGGCAAATGTTTGTAAAAATGATCCACATCCAGAAGAGCATGCTTCATTTAGGAAGATGTTTGAAATAACACCATTTTCTATTTTAAAGCATTTAATATCCTGACCACCAATATCAATGATAAAATCAACGTTTGGCATAAAATGCTTTGCAGCTCTAAAGTGAGCCATAGTTTCCACAAGCCCTCCATCTAGATTAAAAGCATTTTGGATAAGACCTTCGCCATAGCCAGTAGAAGCTGCACCTACAATGTGAATATATGGATGTTCTTGATATATTTCTTTTAAAATATTTTTAAATAAGTCTACAGGATTTCCTTTGTTTGACATATATTTTGAATAACGAATATTTAAATCTTCGTCAATTAAAACCATCTTTAATGTTGTTGATCCACTATCAACACCTAAATATAATGGCTTAGAGTAGTTATCAATTGGTAATGTTTTAACATTATCCTCAGCATGCCTTTTTCGAAATTCCTCAAGCTCATATTGTGAAGAGAAAAGAGGCTCATTAAATCCATATTTTTGATTTGATTTATAATTTTCTATTACACTAATAATTTCATCTAGCTTAAATTCGACTGTTGAGCAAAATGCTGCACCTAAGGCAACATAGTACAGTGAATTCTCTGGACATGTACCATTTACATGTAAGGATTCATCAAAACTCTTTTTTAGTTCGCTTAAGAATGTTAATGGTCCTCCAAGGTATACAACATTTCCGGTGATTTCTCTTCCTTGAGCTAGTCCGCCAATTGTTTGGTTTACAACTGCTTTAAAGATAGATGCGGCAATATCAGACTTTGAAGCGCCTTGATTTAACAAGGGCTGAATATCTGTTTTAGCAAAAACTCCACATCTTGATGCGATGTTATACAGTTTTTCGTGATCCTTGGCATAGCCATTTATCTCTGTTATATCAACATTAAGCAATGTTGCCATTTGGTCAATGAAGGCCCCTGTACCACCTGCACAAGATCCATTCATTCTAACCTCCATACCATCAGATAGGAAAAGGATTTTTGCATCCTCACCACCAAGCTCAATAATACAATCGGTATTAGGAATAAGCTTATTAGCTGCTATACGTGTTGCATATACCTCCTGGATAAATGAAATTCCACATCCATTCGCAAGACCCATGCCAGCAGAACCAGAAATAGCAAATGTAAAAGTCTCATTGATTATGTTTTTGTCTTTTAATATATTTAATATCTCAAGCACATTTTCCTTAATGTGCGAATAATGTCTTTTGTAATCCTTATATATGATATTTTCATTGGAATCTAAAACAACATATTTTATAGTAGTAGAACCAATATCAAGCCCTAATTTTATCATATATGTACCTCAACTTTCTATGAAAAACCCGTTATTACCATTATAATATAAATATAAAGTAAAAGTCAATTTTTGAATATTAAATAAATGTGAAATATTATATAAATGTATCTTTACATAGTTTTTATTGTTTAAAGTAAATAAATGGATGAAATATTTATCTAAATATAGCTTTTTAATAAACATTAATGTTGTAAGAAAACATATTTTAGAGTATAATAAAGTAAGCAAATTGCAAAAAAAATGAGGTTAATTTATGAAGAAGAGAAAATTATTATGCTTTTTAGCTTTTATTATATTAGGTACAATAGCGTTAGCTAGTTGTAGTAAGGATGTGAAGGCAACAGGTACCCTTGAAGAGGAGTATGTTACCCGTAATACTATGTGTGTAACTGCAAGCGTTGATGATCCAGAGGGTGAAATAACATCTGGCTCAGTTCAAATAGGAGTTTATGATGATGAAGGAACTAAGAAAACCTACCAAACATGTGATAAGCTACCTATAACTGATTCTGAGGATGATAGTCAAACTGTCAAATTGACATCATTAGAAGCTAACACAACCTATACGGTTAAGCTTTTATGTACTATTCGTGATAAGCAGGTTACATTGGCTGAAAAAGAAATTTCTACAAACAAATTAGGAACTGATTCTGATGCGCCTATCTTAATAAATAGTCTTGAGGATTTAGATAAAATTAAAAATGACTATAGTGGTTACTATCGTCTAGAAAATGATTTAGAAGTTGGAACAAGTGAAGAATATAAGGAATGGACTCCATTATTTAGTAGCTCATCATCATCTGCATTTACTGGAACATTTGATGGAAATGGACATTCTATTAGATTCTTTAAGCAAACTTCTAGTACATCATATTATGGATTTTTTGGCTATTTATCTAGTGGTTCAACTGTTAAAAATTTAACAATTGAATCTGGAGAAATTAGTATAAGAAGATATTCAGATTCATATATAGGTATGGTAGCTGGATGTCTAGCATCAGGAGCTACTTTGGAAAATGTAAGTGTAAAGAACTGTACAATTAAGGTTTCAACAACTGCGACTACATCAAAACTATTCTATGTTGGTGGAGCTGTTGGACAAAACGATTGTGGAACTATAAAGAATGTTCATGTAAGCAAAACTGTATTTGATGTTACCGCGTCTAAATCATTGTATTTGGGTGGTCTTGTTGGACAAAATGATTCAAATGTTGATAATGTTTTATCTAATTCAAGCGCTGATACAGCTATTTCTATAAATCAAACATTTGAAGGAACATCTATTGAAGAAAAAACTGAATTATTACAACTAATTGGGGGACTTGTAGGTAGAAATAAAAATACTGGAGTTATTAAAAATTGTGTTGCAAATACAAATATCACTTCAAAGTATATAATTAAAGAGTCTACACAAAAGGCCATTTATGGCAATAAGATTGAGGATGATAATGGTGAAGCGCCTGCTAAGGATTGGAAAATTGAAAACTACAAGGATAATGTTGCGGTAGGGACATTTGTTGGTATAAATAGTGGAGTTATTAATACATGTGCATCTAGTGGTAGTATTGATTTTCAATCACTTTCTGCATATAGCGTAAGGATTGGATTGTTCTGCGGAGCTGATTTACAAGAACTAGAAGGATTAGTTAAGAATGTTGCATATTTCAACGCTTCTAATGAAAATACATTTAACGTTAAATTGATTAAAGAAGATTTAGAAGGTACGGAGGAAACTAAAGATAAAGAACCTGAGTATAGTCGTATTCTTAATTTTGGATTTGCCCCTGGTACTTTAGTTGAGTCTGTATACTTTGAGGTTCCTACGTTAGTGTTATCTGCATCTTTAGAAAATGGTTTAGGTGAATCCCTATCTAATTACGATAATTTTGGATTTACAGAAGAAATGTTGCAATTTTTTAAGGATTTAGCATAATATTAAGCGTCTGACAATCAGACGCTTTCTAAATTTTAAAAATGAGGGTGATCTTATGAGCTTAATGATTTACAATTCATTAACAAATAAAATGGAAGAATTTAAAACCTTACAGCCTGGTGTTGTCAATATGTATGTATGTGGGCCTACTGTTTATGATTATAGCCACATAGGCAATGCTCGACCTGCAATTTTTTATGATATGTTAAGGAATTATCTTGAATATATAGGGTATAAGGTAAATTATGCATCTAACATTACTGATGTTGATGATAAGATAATAAAAAAGGCTATTGATGAAAATGTGACGGAACAAGAAATTGCATGCAAATATGAAAAAGCATATTTCAAGAATTGCGAAGGCTTAGGCTCAAAGAAACCAACATTTGTTCCTCATGCAACAGAGTATATTCCGGATATGATTTCATTTATTGAGGGTCTTAAAGAAAAGGGATATGCTTATGATAATGATGGGGATGTATACTTCCGCGTTTCTAAGTTAGATAATTATGGAATTCTATCAAATCAAATTCAAGAGGAATTACAAAATGGAGTTCGTAAGGATGTTGATCTTAAAAAAGAGAATCCATTAGATTTTGCTCTTTGGAAAAAAACCAATGTTGGAATTAAATGGGATTCTCCGTTTGGTAGTGGTCGTCCAGGATGGCACACTGAGTGTGTTTGTATGATTGATAAGATATTTAATCATAATATGATTGATATTCATGGTGGTGGTATGGATTTAAAATTCCCTCATCATGAAAATGAAATAGCGCAGGCAAATGCTATGTATGGAAATACACTAGCTAAGTATTGGATACATGTAGGTAGATTAAATCTTAAGGGTCAAAAAATGTCAAAATCATTAGGAAATGTAATTTTAGTAAATGATTATAAGACGAAGGAAGAATTAATGGCCTTTAGATTCTTAATTGTTACCCAACCATATCGAAATTCAATAAGCTATGACGATGAGCTTTTTAATCAATATAAGAAGGAATATGAAAAATTCCAACGTGCATATAAGAATTCAATGCTAGCTCTTGATTACAATAGAATTGAATTAAACGAGGTAATTCCTGAGGATAAAAAGCAGTTTATTGAATATATGAATCAAGATTTAAATTGCCAAAATGTATTAAGTCTACTTAATGGCTTATTAAAGGAAGCAAATCTTGCTTTAAGAAGCACAGATTTAAATACATTGGCAAAAAAGATTAAAATGATAAAAGAAATTATGGATGTTTTAGGTGTTAAGCTAGAATATAATCCATTGACCGAGAAGGAACGTAATGTTTATACATTATGGATTGAAGCTAAAAAGAATAAGGATTTTGAATCGGCAGATAAATATAGAGATATGCTAATTAATATGGGTGTTATCTAATGGAAGCTAAACTATATAATGGCTTAGCATTAGCGTATATTGGCGATAGTGTTTATGAAATCTACGTAAGAAAGCACCTATTAGATTGTGGCTATACAAAAGTTAATGAACTTCATAAGCATGCTATAAAATATACTAGTGGAGAGGCTCAAGCTAAAGTAATTCGACATTTTAAGTCAAAAAGTATTTTGAATGACGAAGAAATGGAGTATTATAAAAGAGGAAGGAATTCAAATGTACCTAAGGTTAGAAAGAATATTCAAAGAATTGATTATTTAGAAGGTACTGGATTTGAAGCATTAATTGGATATTTATATTTATCTGGTAAAACAGATAGAATGAATGAATTAATGGAATATGCAATAAAAGTAATAGAGGTAGGTGATGATTGTCATGAAGAATAATGAAAAAGATGAAGAATTAGAATATGATGATGAGCCTATTGCTCTAAATGATGATTCTGAAGAAGAAACAGAAGATTTTGATCCTAAAAAGTATGACGGAATAATGGATGAAGATACTGAAACTGCAATTGATGATGAGATTTTGCAGTTAAAGGAAGAAAGAAAAAAAGAATTGCTAGAGCAAAAGAAAAAGCAAAATGAACAAAAACGTTTGGAGCATCAAGAGGAACTAAGATTACGTAATGAAAGAAAGCTAGCTGAAGAAGAAAAAAAGAGGGCGGTGTTTGAACAAAAAGCGCATAAAAAGGCTCTTGAAAAAAACAAAACAGAGGAAGAAAAGGCGATCAATGCTGCCCAAAAGCGTAAGGAAAAAATACTAGCATCGCCAAAACTTTCTAAAAAGCTTAGAAAAAAACTTTTAGAAGTTAATCGTATTGAAGCGGATACGAAGCTTGGTTTATCTGAAGCAACAGTCGAGGAAAGAATTAATCAAGGATTAAATAATTTTAAATCCGTTGGTTCTACTAAAACAATTTCGCAAATAATTATTTCAAATATATTTACGTTCTTTAATCTATTAACGTTTGTAATTGCAGGTTTTTTAATTTCAATTAATAGTATTAAGGATTTAACATTCTTAGTAATTGTTTTAGCCAATATGATTATTGGTACTGTTCAAGAGATTAGAGCCAAATTAACAATTGATAAATTGTCTATTTTGTCTGCTCCATCATGCAATGTTTTACGTGAAGGCAAGGTTCAGGAGGTTTCTCTTGAGGAGGTTGTACTTGACGATTTACTAGTGCTTGATTCTGGTAAGCAAATTTGTTCAGATAGTATATTAGTTGATGGCCAAATTGAAGTAAATGAATCATTGCTAACCGGAGAAGCGGATGCGATTGTTAAGCATCCAGGAGATATACTTTATTCAGGATCGTTTGTTGTATCAGGAAGGTGTATTGCTCGAGTTGATAAGGTTGGTAGCGATAATTATATTGAGAGATTAAGCGGTCAAGCTAAACAATATCGTAAGCCAAATTCTGAATTGCTAAAATCATTAAAGCGTATAATTATGGTTATGGGATGTATTATCATTCCAACTGGTATCGCATTATTCTTGATTCAGTATATGATGAATGGGTTACCATATGAAACATGTATAAGAAAAACTGCTGGAGCTATGATTGGTATGATTCCATCAGGATTGTATTTAGTTACGTCAGTAGCATTGGCCGTAGGTGTTTTAAGATTAGGTAAGCAAAATGTTCTTGTACAGGAGCTATATTGTATTGAAATGCTTGCAAGAGTAGATGTTTTGTGCCTAGATAAAACAGGTACTATTACAGATGGATCAATGAGTGTTAAGAATGTTATTGATTATGATATTATTAAGGATTTAACTACGAAGCAAATAGTTTCCGCAATGCTTAATGCAACAAATGATATGAATTTAACAAATGTAGCACTTGAGGAAAAGTTTGGTCGGGCTAAGCGTCTTAAGCATTCGAAGGTTATACCATTCTCTTCTCAAAGAAAATATAGTGCAGCTACTTTTGACAATTATGGAACATTTGTTTTAGGTGCTCCTGAGTTTATATTAAAGAAAAATTATAAATTAATAGAGTCTGATGTTAATAAATCTGCAAAAGAAGGATACCGTGTGTTACTTATTGCACATAGCTTTGATTCTATAGCGGATGATTTAATTCCAAATAACTTAGAGCCAGTAGCTTTAATTTTGATTGAGGATAATGTAAGACCAGATGCAATTAAAACTATCGATTATTTTAAAAAGTCTGGTGTTGAGGTTAAGGTTATTTCCGGAGATAACCCTGTAACAGTATCAAAGGTAGCCGAGCGTGCAGGAATAGATAGAGCTAATGAATATATTAGTCTCGATGGTTTGACTGACACTGAGGTTGTTAGAGCTGCCGCAAAATATACAGTATTTGGACGTGTTAGTCCATCTCAGAAGAAGCTTTTAGTTCAAACTCTACAGGAGTTAGGACATAAGGTTGCGATGACTGGAGATGGTGTTAACGACATTCTTGCCTTAAAAGAGGCAGATTGCTCTATTGCGATTGCTTCAGGTTCTGAAGCTGCAAGAAATGTATCACATCTTGTTTTATTAGATTCTAATTTTAATTCAATGCCTAAGGTTGTACAAGAAGGAAGAAGAGTTATTTCAAATGTTGCGAAGGTCGCAAAGCTTTATTTAACAAAAACAATATTTAGCTTGTTATTGACAATAGTAGCATTAATTCAAGGTAGCTATCCAATAAGTACAAATCAATTACTAATGATTGACTTCTTGTGCATTGGTTTACCATCAGTGATATTAGTGCTTGAGCCTAATAATGAGATGGCACCTAAAAACTTTCTATCGACAATTATTAAAAGTGCATTACCTGGTGCAATAGTGATTGTTATTCAATCTATCCTGGTATTTCTTCTTCAAAGTAGCCTAGATATGAGTAGTAGAGTAACCTCTACAATAATATGTATTACAGCAACCTTTACTTGTATGATGGTGCTTTATGAAACATGCAAGCCTTTTAATAACAGTATACGTAAGTGGCTATTTGGAGGATGTTTTTCAGTATTTGTATTTGCAACATTATTAATGCCTTCATTCTTCGATTTTTCACCGACTTTTGCAGGTATGCAATATTATTCTAAAACCGAAGAGGTTATTACTTGGGAAACTCAGGTTGTTTCTATATCTGAATCAAATCACTATACTGTAGATGGATATGTCCTTGAGGAATTATGTGTTAAGCCAACTACAACTCATACAGCTGAGGTCAATAGTGATGGATATTTGGTTGTTGATAATGTAGTAGTTACTAATCATAAGCCATCACTTCCTGATGTTACATGCTCTAGTAATGGAAAATTTGTTTTTGGTGCGTATGAAACACCATATGTATATTTAAATAGCAATACATATTCAATTAGAGTAAGCTCAGATGGTACAGTATTTATTGTTTATGAGGAAAATGATAGAACATTTGAAACAAAGACAATGTATAATATTTTACCAGAGGTTTCAATTATCGATAATTATTATTATGTAGATGGATACAACACTATGATTCGTACAACTAATACTAAGGTTGGTAAGGTATCACTTCAAAATAATTATGATGTTTATATCGATGGAGAGCCATTAAATTACCAAATAAACAACGGTGAACCAATATTGATTTCACATAAGGATGGAAAGCTATGGCTTGATGGTGATTCAAGCGATATAGATTACGATGAATCATTAATTAGTACATTAAGTATTAAATCTAAGGAATATTATATTAATGATATTGCAACAGGAGTTAATTATTTACCAGAAATTGATATAACTAGTGCCAATTATTATATTGTAAACGGAATGATTACGGAATATAAGTGCAAAGGTACTAATACAACAATTATACAATCGTTAACATCTGATGGATATTTAAAGATTGATGGTGTTGTTACAAATATTAAAGTAGATTCTAAGGTAGTATATGGTGGTCAGGTTGCTGTGCTTCCTATGAACTGTATTATACTATTAATTGCATTATGCTTGGCAAGTCACCCATTAATTTTTGTAATTAAGAGCGTTGTGCCATTCTCTAAAAAGCAATTTAAGAAACTAACAGATATTTTAAACAGAATATAATAATAGAAGAAGAAGATAATTTCAAAAATTCTTCTTCTTTATTTTTAATAATTATGTTAAAATAATTTTGACAAAATGGAGATTAAAATATGATAAAAATATATGGAAAGAATTGTACATACGAGGCTATATTTTCAGGTCATAAGCTAGAATGCGTATATACAACAGCTGAGCAAACAAAAAAAGATAGTAATTTTATTTCTCTTTTACAGGATAAGAAAATTAAATATCAGATTGTTGATAAGAAGAAAATGGATTCTCTTTTTGGAATTTCCCACCAAAATTATGGCGCTTTTGCATCTGACTATCAATATTATGATTTGGATACAGCTTTATTGCAAAAGTCTGATAAAAGAGAGATATTTCTAGTATTAGATGGAATTGAAGATCCTCATAACTTTGGAGCTATTTTAAGAAGTGCAGATGCATTTGGAGTTAAGGGTGTGATTATTCCTAAAAATAGAAGTGTAAGTGTTACTGAGGTAGTAGCTCATGTTTCAACTGGTGCAATTGAATATGTACCAATTATCATGGTAAATAATTTGACTCAAGCAATTGTTAAATTAAAGGAAAATGGATATTGGATAGTAGGTACAGACGCATCTGGTGATGTTAAGGCTAAGGATTTAGATAAAAATTTAAATTTGGCAGTAATCATTGGTTCAGAAGGCTTTGGGATGTCAAAGCTTGTGAAGAAGCAATGTGATTATATGCTTCAAATCCCAATGGTTGGTCATGTCAATTCGTTAAACGCATCTGTTTCTTGCGGAATCGTTCTTGCATTAATTAATGAATAGTAATAACAATGATTTTTTCGCAATATGAGGATTCATATTTGATTTATTTGGCTAAAGAGCATAACGCAAAAGCATTTAAAATTTTATTTGAAAAGTATCAAATTATATCTAATAGTATTCTTCGAAGATTTGATTTTCCGGATATTGAAAAGGAGGATTTATTATTGGATAGCTATACAATTTTTCTTAAATGTATTCAAATATATAAGGAAACGAACAAGTTTTACAATTTATACACTGTTTCCTTTAAAAGAATGCTAATAAAGAAAAAGAAAAAACTTAAGAATTGTTTATATTTAGAGGAATCAATGCATAATACCTATAATTTTTCTGAAACTCCATATTCAATTTACGATATAGTATTTGAAAATGATTTACAAAGGAGAATTTATAGCTTAATATGCCGAGGCTATAGCTATCATGATATTTCTGAGATAACTGGAATACCCATAAAAAACGTTTATTATCAGGTTAGAAAGATAAAGGATATGTCCAAAAAAGAACAAAAAAAGGTTAATTAATGATTATATCCTTTGTTTATGCTTGACTAATCTTTAAAGTTATAATAAAATTAATAAGTAAACACTATAAAGGTGGTTTTTTAATCATGAGAGAAAAAATAACTTTAGTCTGTGAAGAATGCTTAAGTCGTAATTATCAAACGACTAAAAATAAAGCTACCACAACAGAAAGATTAGAATTTAAAAAGTTTTGCCCTAGATGTAATAAATATACAATTCATAGGGAAACAAAATAATTAGGAGGCTTATTATGGCAATTAAAGAGAAACAAGAAGAATCTCGTAGTAGATTAATGGAATATTTAGCAACAGAGCATAAATGGGAAAATTACTTATTCGTGTTTTTATCAATTGCTGTTCTAATTTTAGGAGTATTCCTTTTAAATGGAACATTAGAGATTAAGTCTACAGTGCCAGTTATTGGCTCATTTCCTACTGCATTTGCAGTAATTGTAACTGTAGTAGCTTCTTTAAGCTTAGTATATGCACTTTATCCATTCGTTAAGGTTGCATTTCCAGAGTTTAAGAAGATTACTTGGCCTACAATGCCATTGTTTGTTGGTAATACAATTAAGGTATTTGTATTCCTAATAATTTTTACATTATTATATTTGATGTATGATGTGCTTGTAAGTGAATTAATTAAGGGTATTTTAAATATTAAATAGAAAAGGGTTTATATATGAGTAAAAAATGGTATATTGTTCAAACTTATTCAGGTCAAGAAAATTCAGTTAAGGAAGATCTTGAGCGTCGTATTACATCAATGGGCTTTGAAGATAAAATCTATCAAATTTTAAGCCCTGATGAGGAATACGAGGAAGTAAAAAAAGATGGTAAGAAGGTTATTAAGACTCGTAAAATGTTCCCTGGATACGTCTTTGTAGAAATGGAAGTTGAAAAAGAGGTTGATGAAAGAGCTTGGTTTATGGTTCGTAATACACCAAAAGTTACAGGATTTTTAGGTTCTTCAGGAAACGGTACAAAACCAAATCCTGTTCCTCAATCTGAAATGAACGAAATTTTAATGCGTATTGGTAAGCTGGAAAAGCCAGTTTATGATTTTGCTGTTGGTGACAAAGTTTTAATTACATCTGGACCATGGAGAGATACTGTAGCTTCAATTTCAGCTGTTAATCAGGAAAAGAAGATTGTAACTGTTTTAGTAGAAATGTTTGGTCGTTTAACTCCAAATGAATTATCAATCGAATCAGTTAAAAAAATAGAAAAAGAAGCGTAAGATATTTACGTTTCTTTTTTCATACGAGGAGTGATAAAATGGGAAAGCGGAGAAAGTTATTTTTAGTTGTTTTATTAACATTGCTTATAAATGATGTATGCATATACATAAGACATTTTATCTATGCAAAACCAAGTAAAATTATTTCATTTGATTTAATAATCACTAGATTTGATCATGGCTTTATTATTAATTATGCCATAATATTCGTTTTATTAGTAAGTTTTATATATTTTATTGTGAATTTTTTTAAAATAGAACGATAAGTTAACGAGGATAGCCAATATCCTCTTTTTTAATAAAAAAAGAAGCCTAGGCTTCTAATTTGCTATCATTGGGCTCATAAATTGATATTTTACTATAAAGTTTTTTGTCACATAAAAGAGTAATTTGATATCCATCATTTAAGCTTATTTGAGAAATAATTTTAGTATTAACTCTTACAAAATTAAGCATTTTTCCATCATCATAAGGAATTAAAATTGTAGTAGAAATCATATCACTATTTAAATAATCGGTAATATATTTTAATAATTTATCAATATTATACTTAGTAGTAGCTGAAAATTCAATTGAATCAATTCCATTAACCATAGGAATATTCTCACATAAATCAATCTTGTTTAGTAGCACTAGCATTTTTTTATCTGAAACATTCAAACTCTGTAAAACCTGCATCGTTGTTTGAAATTCCATATATGCATATTTAGATGAAGCATCTATAACATGAACTATAAGGTCAGCCTGGGCAACCTCCATTAAGGTTTCCTTGAAGGAATTAACTAAATGGTGAGGTAGCTTAGATACAAAGCCGATTGTATCTGTAAGAAGAAAGCTAGTTTGATTGTATTCGATTCGTCGAACAGCTGTATCTAGGGTAGCGAAGAGCTGATTTTTAGCATAAACCATTTTGTCTGAACTTTTATTGGTATACTCAATGATTGAATTTAACGTGCTCGATTTACCAGCATTAGTATACCCAACTAATGCGACTGTTTTTATTCCATCCTTTTTTCGCCTTTGAATGACCCTATCCTTCATCTTATGGGCTTCCTTAAGCTGACATTCGATTCTATTAATTTCATTTAATGTCTTACGTCTATCGAGCTCAAGCTGTGTTTCTCCACTACCTTTATCACCTGCTCTTTGACGGTCAAAGCCATCTCTTAATGATGAAAGTCTTGGATATAAATATTTTAAATTAGCAAGCTTAACCTCAAGCTTAGCCTCAGTTGTATGAGCATGATTTAAAAATATTTCAAGGATAACTGATGAACGATCAAGTATTTCAATACCTAGATATTCTTCGATATTTTTGTACATCAGGGGACTTAATTCGTCGTTAAAGATAACAACATCAGCGTCGTTCATTTTAATTTCTACTAGAATTTCTTCAAGCTTACCGCTCCCAACATAGGTGTACTTATTAATGCTTGTCTTTTGTGTTATTTTATCGATTGGTTTAATTCCAATTTCCATAGCTAATGTACCTAACTCATTTAAAGAGTAATCTATGTCGTAAATATCATCTTTATTATCTATTCCAACTAATATTCCTTTTTTCATATAATCATCCATTTCTATATATAAGTACTAACATAAAATATTATAGCATAATTGCTTTAAATTGTATGAAAATAATCTTTAATTCATATACTATAGGGCGAGGTGGTATTAAATGTACGACTTTAGTATGTCAGTGTTAGAGGTAATTAATCAGGCAGAGGAAAGGTCAAATTCATCAGGTCATGAAACTCTAGGAAGCGAGTATCTACTATCCGAAATGGCAAAGATAGAGGATGGGATTTTCCATTTTTTAATGAACGAGTATAATGTTGATATTAGTGAAGTTGAGGATGAAACAAACAAGGTAATAGTATTAAGAAATTCGCACGAGAAATATAGCGATGCATTAATAAAAATCTTTGATGTGGCTACTAGTGTATCATACGGAAAAATTAAAGAGGAGCATTTACTATATGGTATTTTAGAAACAAAGGAATCAATATCCTATAAGATTATAAGAGCATTAGGCTTATCTCCTCAGGATTTATTGCTAGATTTAAAGGAAATATATGATTTTAAAGAAAAAGAGGTTGAGATTAAATATACTCACAATTTAACTAAAAGAGCTAAAGAAGGATTATTAGACGGTCTTTATGAATATGATGATTATTTAAAGAGAATGCTTGTTATTCTTAATAAAAAATATAAGAATAATCCATTAATTATCGGTGAGGCAGGGGTTGGTAAAACAGCACTTGTGGAAGGATTTGCCAAATATAGCTACGAAAATAATTTAAATTATGAGGTTTTAAGTCTTAATCTAAGTCAAATGCTATCAAATACTAAATATAGAGGAGATTTTGAGTCGAGATTGGATGAAGCAATGAAATACATTACATCCAACCCAAATGCAGTTTTATTTATAGATGAGGTTCATACAATTATCGGTACTGGTGCATCTGAAAACAGCTTAGATGTTGCTAATATATTAAAGCCCTATCTTGCAAGATCGGAAATCAAAATAATAGGTGCGACAACATTAGATGAATATCAAAAGACGATATTTAAGGATAAAGCATTAAGAAGAAGATTTGACCCAATTGTTTTGCATGAGCCTTCCTTGGCGGTTACAAATAGGATTATGCTAGGAATAAAGGCATCGTATGAGAAGTATCATAAGATCTTGATATCAAATGATGTTATAAATTATTTATGTAAGGAATCGGATAAGAGGATTTTAAATAAGGCTCGTCCAGATAAATGTATTGATATATTAGATGAAATGATGAGTTATGCAAAGATTAATAGCTTACCAATTACATGTGACTTGGTTGATAAAATAATTGATGAAAGAATTGGAATTTCAATCAAGAGCAAGCAATATCATTATAAGGAAATAAATAAATTGATTTTTCTTAAAGAAAATCATTTAAAGGAAGAAAGCAAATACAACTATCACTTAGCCATATATGAAAATGAAACATCCTTAGAATATCTAAAGGAAGACTTAAAGATTCTTTTAGGAATAACTGATGAGATGATTTTATCCTTAGATGCTAGGCAATATCAGGATGAATCGTCGATGCAAGCTCTAATTGGTGCACCTCCAGGATATGTCGGATATGAGGAAGAGGGCATAATATCAGGTCAATTACTTAAATACCCATTATCCTTACTTATAATTCAAAATTCGTCAGCTTTATCTGGATGCTTAAAAAGATTAATTGAATCAATATTAACATATGGATATTTTTTAGATAACAAGGGAAATAGAATTAATACAAAGCATCTAGTAATCTTAGATATTATTACTCATAACGAGGAATCTAGATTAGGCTTCAAAAGCGAATCGGCAAGAAAAAAACTAGACTATGATCTAGTAATTGATGATAATCCTAAATCAACTTTAAACGACCTATATGAGAAAATATTTGCCAGATATAAGCTACCGTTACATTTAGATTTTTCGGTAATGGCAAAGCATAAGAATATCCTAAATCAAATTATTTATGAGCAAATATCAAGCAACGATAATAAAGCTTATAATGTCGTTTTAGATGGAGATGAAATTAGATTAAAATCAAATTGAAAGGCAGAGCCCTTTCTTTTTTTCTTTGAATAATTTTAGAATTTTACCAGGGACAAATTTCTTTTTTCTTTCTATTTATTATATACTTAAAATTTGCTATAATAAAAAAAGAAAGACAGGTGTTACTATGTGGTCAGCTATTCTTGATTTTTTAAAAAATAACTACACATTTTTTATAGAAGGCTATTTAATATTTATAATCATTTTTATAGTAATGCGATATTCATTTAAAAATAAAAAGGCATTTAATTTATTATTGCTTTATTTTATAATGCTTGGAATTTTATTTTTAACATATAAGCTAGGATATAAGGTTGCATATAATATCTACAAGTATGTTTGTCTAATGTACCCTATATTTGTAGTTATTATTATTGCCCCAGATGTTAGAAGAGCGTTAGATTCTATTCATAAATCTGAAACTAAGATAGAGCAGTTTTTATCATCAAGTGACAAAACAAAAAACGAAATTGCCGATGCATGTATGTTTTTGTCTAGTAAAAAGATTGGTGCTCTAATCACAATTGAAAAGCATAATTCACTAGACCAATATGCTCAAAAGGCTATTATTCTTGATAGTGAGGTTTCAAAGGAATTACTAATTAATATTTTTACCCCATTAACACCTCTTCATGATGGTGCAGTCATTATTAGAGGTAACAGAATTAGATGTGCAGGAGCATATTATGTTTTAACTCAGCACGAGGATTTGGATAAAACAACTGGTTCTCGTCACCGTGCCGGATTAGGTATTTCTGAGGTTTCTGACTCGTTGACTATTATTTGTTCAGAGGAAACAGGCTCAATATCAATTGCGATTGAAGGCATGATGATTAAGATTAGCGATCGTGAAAAACTACTTGAGTATTTGGAATTATTCTTAAAATAGGAGGGACTAAGTATGAGTGTTTTAAAAAAAATAATAAGTATTATATTTAATCCTTTAACAAATTTATTCAAGGTTGATTCTCATATTGAGCCCGAATCAATAGATAAAAAGAACATTATCATCGGTATTTTATCTGTTTTAATTGTGGCGGCGATAATGACTATTTGTTATATATTTATTTTTTAGTAGGTGAGATTGTGGAGTTATATGTTGCTATAGGTATTTTAGTATTAGCAGTATTTTTGTTTTTTATATATATTAAGGATGCCTATTTTGAAAAGAAAATTAGTATTACTCGTATTGTTTTTTCAGGCACAATAATTGTGGCGGCATTATTGTATTTAATTGTGTTTTACCCAATGATTAAGGGTAATGAAAAAATTCTAACAATATTAGATTATGTATTTTATGGAATATTTGTATTAGAGGCCATAGCTTATTTTTTGGTAGGATATAAAGGCGTTACAAGTAAGTTCTTATATAAAGAATATCTTAAAATAGTAGAGAATGACCGTATCTATATTTTGCTAGACAAAAATGATAGGATTAAGGCGCTATCAAAAAGTGTTATGGATACAATGCTTAATTATAATAAAAAGGTAATAGGACAAAATTTCTTTGTTATTTTTGATTCTATGTATCGTGTATGCCAGGTTAATGAGCAACCATTTAGTAATAAAGATTTGCGAAAAATGTTTTTTATGCTAAATGAACAAACTAAATCTACTGTAATAAAAAGAGAAATTAAAGTATATGATACAGAAAATAAACCATTGATAATCAGTTTAAATGATTATGTAATATGTGAAAATGGTAAATATATGGGACATATATTGCTAGGAGAAGAGCACTCTTTAGATACTATGCTTAATGTGGAGGCTAAGTTAAAGGATAATGAAGAAAATTTAGATAATATAAGACTTAAATTCCAAGCTCAGCTTGAGCTTACTAGTGAAGCAATAATGTTTTATAATATTGATAAAGGATATATTTGGGCAAATGATATATTTGTTGCAATGCTTCACTTGAATGAAAACACAATTAGCTATGAAAGATATTTAAGCCTTATTCATCCATCTGAGGTGGAGTATTATAAGAGTACTATTGCCTCATTAACCGCCAGTAAGCCAAATTATGAGATAAGATTTAGACTATTAGTAGGAGCTTCATATATATATGTTTGTGAAAGAGGAAAAAGACTTTTTGATTCATCATCAAGCGAGATAATAAGCTATTTAGATGTGATTAATTCGAACCACTATGAAAGAAGTAATATTCCAGAGCTTGATAATGTAAAATCTGTTTCAGAGTTAGCTATTGCAATAAATAGCTTATATAAGCAGGCTCGTACATTCCAACTTGTAACCTTTAGAATTGATAACATTAAGGATTTAAATGATGAGTATGGTAGAGATATGGGTAATATGGTTATGGCTGAGTATATGAAGGCTATCATTAAGAATTTTGTAGATGAAGGAATGATATACCGAGTATCAGGACTTGAATTTTCATTTATTATAACGGACTATCGTAAAATGGATATATTATCAAGGGCATTGAAGAAGGATGATAAGCTATTAAAGGCCTCTATGAAATATGGAAGTGATGTAATCACTACAAATGTTTATATGGGCATTGCACTTTCAAGTGATGTTGCAAATGCTACGCAATTAATTGAAGCGGCTAGGAAATCGTTAAAAACAGCTTTGCTTGATCAGGTTTCTACAAATTATATTTATTATAAAGATATTAAATGATGAACAAAAGTGATGCTAGAATTCTAGCAAAGAAATTAAGACAAGGCTTATGCTATCAGAAAGAAAGGCTTAATATGCTATTATGCCCTTATTTAAAAGATGGACAAACTGTCGGCATTTATTATCCTTTAGTTGATGAGATTGATTTATTATTTCTTGAAAAGCAATATCCAAATATTAACTTTGTATTTCCTTCAGTTAAGGGTTATAATATGGTTTTTAAGGATCATAGTCTAGGCTTTAAACCAGGCCCTTTTAATACCCATGAGCCAATAGGTAATGAAGTATCAAAGGAGAAGATTGATTTAATCATAGTCCCAGCTTTAGCTTTGAATAAAAGCTTAGATCGTATTGGATATGGTAAGGGGTATTATGATAGATACCTGAAGGATTATCAAGGTGTAACCCTAGCTATTATATTTAAAGAGCTTGTATTGGATTTTAAGGCTGAAGAGCATGATGTAAAAATAAAAGAGGTGATTTATTTATGACAACAGTGATTTTATTAATGGCAGGTCTTGGTAAAAGATTAAATGCCGGGAAAAATAAGATGCTTGTGTCTATAAATAATAAGCCTCTTTATTTATATATTTTAGAACGTTTTAAAAGATATAAATGTGATATTATTTTGGTTGTATCGGAAAATGATTTTGAATATTTTAAAGCATTAAATTTAGGATATAAGCTGGTCATTGGAGGAAAGTGTAGGCAAGAAAGTGTATTACATGGACTTAAAGAGGTTCAAACAGAAAGAGTTCTAATTCATGATGGTGCTAGAATTTTATTAAGTGATAGAATCATAAATGAATGCTTAAATAATAAATATGATGCTTATTTTGTAGCTACAAAGGTTGTAAATACAATAAGGTATGATAAAAATAACGGTTTTAAAACCTTAAATAGAGATGAACTACTATCTGTTCAAACTCCTCAAGGTGGTAAAACAAAATTATTTTTAGAAGCGGCACTTAAGCATGAGGATTCATTAGATATGTTTACAGATGATATAAGTATGCTTGATGGTGTTGATATTAATGTTGTTTTAGGTGATGAAAAAAACATAAAGGTTACAACTAAAAACGACTTAATGCTTGCTAAATATTACTTAGAAAGTGAGGGATTAATATGATTAGAATTGGTCATGCATGGGATACTCATAAATTGGTTGAAAATAGAGATTTATTCCTAGGTGGAATTAAGGTTGAATCCAACCTTGGTCTTTTAGGCCATAGTGATGCTGATGTGGTTTTACATGCTGTTGCGGAATCACTATTAGGTGCCTTAGCCTTAGGCGATCTTGGAACATTTTATCCCGATAATAGTGATAAGACATTGGGAATGGATTCAAAAATCATATTAAAAGAATGCTACGACAGGATTTTACAAAAAGGTTATCATTTAGTTAATTTAGATTTGACTATTTATTCTCAAAATATTAAAATTAGTCCGATAAGAGATGCAATTAGATTATCTATTGCAAATATTATGAATGTTAGTTTAGAGCAGGTGTCTGTAAAGGCTACAACCTATGAAAAGATGGGCTTTATAGGCCGTGGGGAGGCCTTGGCTTGTGAGAGTGTTTGTTTAGTTGAAAAGTAGTTAAGGAAGGTAGTATATATGTTTTTATTGAATATATGGAAATTAAGTGAAACTCAATCTTATATTGTAATTGGTCTAGCAGTGATTGCGATTTTATGTCTTATTGGAATAATAGTTCTCAGTGTTAAGGATAAGAAGAATGATAAGGCCAAAAAAGATGACAGTAAAGAGGCCTTAGAAAGTGCTAATAATGATATTGAAAAAATAGAGGACAAGGAGTCATCTAGCGAGATACTTAACAAAGATGATGATAAAGAGATAGTAGAACCTACAAATGACAGTGCTCAGGCTAGTACCTTAGAGGAAGAAGCAGATTCTAATGCAGCTTCTGAGGAAAAGACTGTTTTTGAGGATAGTGTTGATAATAAACAAGAGGAAAAATTTATTGATGATTCGTTAGTTGATCCAGATTCTAAGCAAGAAGAATCTATAATCGCTGATGAAAATAAGAACATAGCTAAAACTGTTGTAAAGAAAGATACATTTATTAAGGTTAATTATCTAAAATCATTTAGAGCAAAGCTTTCAATGAGTAACGATGAGACTAGAGAATTCTATAGGATTATTAAGTCACATTGTTTGAAATATGGCTTAAAATCAAGAATGTCATGGGCATGTGAAACGATATATAAAGGAAGAGTAGCCTATGCTAAGTTAACAATTAGAGGAAAAAATCTAAATGTAAATTTAGCCCTAAATCCAGCTGATTTTGAGAATACAAAATATTATTTTAAGGATACATCTGATTCTAAAAAGTATGCAATGGTACCAATGCGTGTTAAGGTAAAATCCTCAAGAAGTACAAAATATGTATTAGAACTAATTGATATTATGATGGAAAAAGAAGGTATTGAGACTAACGATAAATATGATGATTCAGTAATTCCTGAGGAAAAAAGGAGTTTAGAGGAAAATTTAGAGCTTGGCTTGATTAAGAAGGTTGAAAACATTGTTGAAGGTGATGAGTATATCAAGGCTATTGAGGACTTAGATGATGAAGAAGATGACGATGATGAGGATGATGAGATTGAAAATGATGGTGCCTCAGAATCTCAAGAATCGGGTATGCCTTTAGTATTGGTAAACTACATTAAATCTTTTAGGGCAAAGCTTTCAATGGCTAATTTGGAAGCTAGAGAATACTATGAGATAGTAAAAAATTATCTTTTAAGCTATAAATTGAAATCAAGAATGTCATGGGCATGTGAAACGATATATAAAGGAAGAGTAGCCTATGCTAAGTTAACAATTAGAGGAAAAAATCTAAATGTAAATTTAGCCCTAAATCCAGCTGATTTTGAGAATACAAAATATTATTTTAAGGATACATCTGATTCTAAAAAGTATGCAATGGTACCAATGCGTGTTAAGGTAAAGTCATCAAGGAGCCTAAAATATGTATTAGAGCTAATTGATATTATGATGAATAACAATGGCTTGAAAAAAATACCAACTTATGAAAACGTTAATACAGCAGAGCAGGTTAGATCATTCGATGAAAACCTTTCTTTAGGCTTGATAAAAAAGATTAATGGTAGAAAGGCTTCCTTGGAGGAGATTGAGGAAGAACGTATTATAAATGACATTCCTGATACTTCTGTCGATTCAGCATCAGAAAATGGTGATTCAGATGAACTAGTAATTGATGATGAAATAATGGAAATGGTAACAGAAATTATTAGTACTCATAAAAGAGTAGGAAAAAAAGGAATAATTAATTTAGATGATATCGATAGGAACTTTGAAGAAAATGAGCTTGTATCGGTAAAGTCATTAAAGGAAAAGAAACTTATATCATCTAATATTGGTCAGGTTAAATGCTTATCGAGAGGTAAATTAACTAAACCACTTATTTTTGAGTTGGATGATTATAGCTTACCTGCAATAAAAACTATTTTATTTGCGGGTGGAGAGATTAGATAACAATAATGATTACATATACGCGAAGGTATATGTAATTTTTTGTCATAATTAAATAATCGATTTAGATAATTATGTAAAGCATAACGGAATAATTTATCCTTCTATAGCTTAAATATAATCATTTTTTATATTTTATCTAGATTAAAAACTAACAAAAAATTCAAAATATATAAATCGTTTAAAATAAATTACTTTTATTTTATAAATTTGTCAAAATTGGTTGTTTTTGAGTTTATAAATAAAAATACTTGCATATACTTAACTGGTGATATTTTGGAGGAACTAATAATACATAATTCGATATTTAAAAAGATTAAAGTGGAGTTACCTAAGACTACTTTATTAATTATTACAAGTGATAAAGGCTTTATAATGTGTGGCGCATTAAACGTTGAGGTTTATAATTCAGATAAAATGAAGGAAAGAGGAGTTTTGTGCGCAAGCGTCAGAGGGGTAAAAACATTTGATGAAATGTTAAATGGTACATTATATGAGGTTTCTGATAAATTTATTGAGGCAGGAGCATATAAAGGAATGAGTGTGTATGAAGCTTTGGCGCTTCTTGTATAAAAGAAGGAGGTTATTCCTCCTTTTAATTTTAGTAAGCATTTTTTTCTATTTTACTGATTCATATTTTGATGATAGTGTTATGTCGTATGTAGAGGTAAAGAGTCAGGAAGTATTTGAAGAGGCTATTACAAAAACAATAGAAGAGGAAATAGCAGTATCATTAAATGAGGATTTAATGAAACTTCAGTATGATGATAGTGGAAATATCGCATATGCATATATGGATACCTATAAGGCTTTAAGAATTAGAAGTGCAGCATCTAATAAAATAGTTGAATTATCAAATGACTTAGAGGATAAGGTTTCAAAAATGAAAATTCCATTAGGATATTTTTTTTCTAAAAATATTCTATTTTCTGATGGAATTACGTTACCAGTAAAGCTTAATGTTTATAAGGCATACGACTGTGAGATATCTACAAATGTTGAAGGATATGGAATAAATAGTCAATTATATGAGATTTTTTTAAATGTAAAAATGAGTGTGTATGTTCAGATTCCTTTTCAAAAGAAATTGACTTTTCTTGAAGACCAAATTATGCTAGCTTCAGGGATTATGAATAATGATATTCCTAAATATTATTTTGGAAATAGCACGCCGTTTGTAACAATAAGTGACAACGATGGATAATTGTGATATAATTGAAACAGGTGATTTTATGGTAATAAAAACAAAAAAAGGGTATTTTGAGGTAATTAAAAATGTTAAAGATGCTCTTGATATTACAAAATTTGAGGAATGCTATATTGAAGAGTGGTATGATCAATTTAACTATATTGTAGGAGATATATCGGATTCTAAATTAAGATTAAAGGGATTTTCAAATAATCAAACATCTAAGGTGTATTACCATTATATTCCCGATTACCTTCTAGAAGAATGTAATTATCATCCAACATACTTTATTTTAAAAAAGGTAACTCAAGAATATTATGATGAGCATAAATCCGATAAGCTTAATGAAAGTATTACATCAGGTGAAAATGAAATTTTTCATTTAGAAAAGGAAAATTTTGACAAAGAATCCTTAACCCTAACCCATACAAAAAAGAGTCAACCTCAAATTGTAATCAATACAATGAAAATGAACCAGGTTAGAACTTATGCTTTACCAGATGATTTGGCCAAAGAGGTGTTAAGAGATAAGCTGGCAGAGGCTCAGGCTCGTAGAATGAATAAGGATAGGCAAAATAGACAAAGACAAGGACGCTCTAGATAATATTATTACTTGTAAAAAGTAAATGAGTGTTGTATATTAGTTTAGGTGATTATAATGAATTTAGAAGAACAAATTGATAAAATTCAAGAAGTAATTAGCAGGATTAGACCTTATTTAAATAGCGAGGGTGGAGATATCGAATTTGTGAAATTCGAAAACGGGATTGTATATGTTAAAATGCTAGGTGCATGTATCGACTGTATGATGCTTGATGATACTCTTAAGGGTGGTATTGAGGCTATGATTATCGATGAAGTCCCTGGAGTTATAGCAGTAGAAAATGTTCAAGATTAGGAAAGATTAGTATGAGTTGTTTAAGTTTCAATTATGATAATATGAGGTCATTTATTAAGGATGACTTTAACCAAATATTAGATAAAGCATTAGCATCATATGATGTTTTAATGTCAAGGCAAGGATTAGGGAATGACTTTTTAGGCTGGTTATATCTACCTTCTGATTATGATAAAGAGGAATTTAAAAGAATTCAGGAGGCAGCTAAGGAAATTAGAGCTAATTCTTCAGTTTTAGTAGTTGTTGGAATTGGCGGTTCTTATTTAGGTGCTAGAAGTGCAATTGAAATGCTTAAGGGATATTTTGTAAAAAATGATATTGAAATTATTTTTGCTGGTAATCATATGTCATCAACGTATTTATCACAATTGCTTACATATTTAGATGATAAGGATTTCAGTATTAATGTCATATCTAAATCAGGTACCACAACAGAGCCGGCAATTGCATTTAGAGCCTTAAAGTCAAAGGCAATTGAAAAGTATGGTCAAGATGGAGCAAGGAGAAGAATTTATGCTACAACTGATAAGGCTAAGGGTGCACTAAAGACTATGGCTTTAAAGGAAGGATATCAAACATTTGTTGTTCCTGATGATGTTGGCGGAAGATTTTCAGTTTTAACTGCTGTAGGATTATTACCTATCGCAGCTATGGGAATTGATATAGTACAAATGATGAAGGGCGCTTCTGATGCAATGAGGCTTACTCATCAAAGAAGTAAGGATAATCCAGCTATTTATTATGCAGCGTTAAGAAATTATTTATATAATAAAGGCTATGATGTTGAGCTACTTATTAATTATGAACCATGCTTAAATTATTTTTCTGAATGGTGGAAGCAATTATTTGGAGAATCTGAAGGTAAGGATCATAAGGGAATATATCCTTCAAGCGTATCATTTACAACAGATCTTCATTCACTTGGTCAAATGATTCAAGATGGAAAACGTCATTTCTTCGAAACTGTATTATTAGTTAAAAATCCAATTAGTGACCTTTCTATCTTAAGCGATGATGAAAATCTTGATGGATTAAATTATTTAGTTGGTAAAACTGTTGATGATGTAAATCAAACAGCAGCTAAGGCTACGAGTATTGCCCATACAGATGGCGGAGTACCTAATATGTTTATCGAGATTGAAAAAATCGATGCATATACATATGGATATTTAGCATATTTCTTTATGATGAGCTGTGGAATATCTGCATATACCTTAGGAGTCAATCCGTTTAATCAGCCAGGTGTGGAGGCATATAAGAAAAATATGTTTGCACTTTTAAATAAGCCTGGATATGAGGATTTATTGAATGAATTATTAAAAAAATAAATATATTTATAAAATATCATCATAATAAAAATGGTGATATTTTGTTTTATAAAAGAAAAAATAATCGAAATAAAGCAAGCCTTTGGCTTAGTGCGATTAATCCGCCATTTAATATGGATGAATCAGATATAATTCCATTAAATCCCGAAATATTGGATTATTCTTTAATTAATGAGTTAGCAGATGAGCTGATTGATGATAATATGGACTCAAAAGCAAAAGAAATATAAAAATTAAGGTGTTTTATTTTTAACTTTCATGGTATAATTTAAGAAATGATATGGAGGAAAGAATATTATGACAGTTACAACAATAAGTAATACTTATTCTTATTTTGGAAATTTTAGCAAATTAAACAATTTAAAAAATGAACTTCAGGGTGCGTTTACAGATTATGTTTGCCAGGAAGGAAAGGAAAATCTACCAAACGGTGTTCAAACAAACGTTTATCGTTTTTCAAAAACAAATACTGCAGTTGTTATAAGAGCTTATCGTATTGATTTTGAATTTGGATTTAATGGTACTGAATCTGAGGAGGATTTTATTAAGTTCGCTTCAGAAGCTGCAAATAAGATTAATCAAGTATTAGGAGTTAAGGGACAAAGAATTGCATTTAGCTGCGTAGAATTTGTTAATAATGATGATGATGTAGTGCTAAATAAGGCAAATACATTATTTAATGTTAAGAATGTTTACGGATCAGATGCAAATGAGCTTAACATACGTGTTAATCATGTTAAGAATATTGGAACAGAAACATTCAATTCAGTTCTAATTTTCCAGGATGGTCAGGTTACAAATAACCAAACAAAGGTTCAAACAAAGGCAATGTTTATCAATAAAGACATAAATACCTTAGTTTCTAACCGTGAGGAAAGATTTACATTGAAGGACACAGTTAAATATTTATCTGATATGATGCTTGAATCAAAAGAGCGTACAAATAATCTTATTAGTAAGCTTGGTGATTAATTTAAACAGCTGTATTTTGTTGGTAAAACAATTTACAGCTTTTTTGTTAAATATGAGGTCTTAAAAAGTGTACTTTTTGTGGTGCGTATGCTAAAATAAAATTAAAGAAGAGTTATTTATGATAGATATTTTGTCGGATTGTTTAAATGGAAGTTGGTGAATTATTATGAATGAAGAGAAAAAAATGGTTGATTTAGGAAATAAAAATGAAGCTATAGAAGAAGCTGTATTAAACGAAGATGAGACTATGCTTGAAGAAAATTTAAGCGAGAATGATGTAAATATGCCCAATTTAACTGTTGATAGTTCTATTAGTTCCATGACAGAAGAGGAATTAATAAAATATATTAATTCAAATAAAACTGATGACCAACAAGAGGAAAATGATCCGTTTAAAAATATGACAAAGGAACAATTATTAGCATATATCAATGGTGATTTGGATCTAAATTCTATTAATGAAACCGACAATAATAAAGACAACATTTCTGCTGAAGAAAAAACAAGTGAGGAGCAGATTGAGTCTAAAGATGAACAAGATATAGAATCCCCACAGGAGACTTCTGAAGACTTACAAGAATCAGAAGAAAAAATAAAATTAGGTGCTTTAAATGAGACTGATGCTATAAATAGCAAGAATCAAGATGATAGCTATGATAATTCAACATACGACTTAGTAACACAAACAAATCCTTCTAAGCCTTTTTCACAAATGACTAAGGATGAGCTAATTGACTTTATTAATCGTAACAGTAATACATTTTTAGATTACTATGATAATAATCCTTTTACAAATATGTCAGAGGAAGACTTGATCAATTATATAAATGGTGGAAATGTTGGCTTTGAGAATGCTTTAGTGGAAAATAAGAAGGACGATATTCCTATCAATGTAATTAATGAGGAAAAAATTGTAGAAAACAAGTCTATTATCGAAAGCGTTCCTCAAGAGCAGGCTATAAACAATATAAATAACGAAAAAATAGATATAGCTGATAATTCTGATTTACCAATTGAAGAGGTTGAAGACAAAAACTCTACATCAGAACTTTTTGACAAACATGATTATAAGCTTGAGTATGAAGAATTTAAATCAGAATTCATTAAAAATAAAATTAAGAAAAGAAAACTTAAGCCAAATTACGAGCTTCAAGAAGGGATAAATTATGAAGAAAATCGTGAAGAATTGATTAGAATTGAAAATTCTGAGCTAACATCTAATAAGTATATATCTACTTCGTTTGATAAATGGCTGTTTGAAAATTATAAAGCATATAAATATGTAGGAGAAGCAAAAAAAATAGAATCGGAGTATAAAACCATAAGTAAATCCAATAAATATACCTCTGATGACTTATATAAGCTAAAGGTTAAATTTGAAGAAGCATTTGTACCATCAATGTTTTATACTTCTAGAAATGGTATATATGCAAAAAAGAATAATGACTATCTAATAGCAGAATATAATGGCGATTTGGTACCATATAGATATTTAAAGAGTAACAATATTTATTACCCATTGTATAATCTTGTTTATGCAGATGCCATTAATCAAATTAATGTAATGAATCAAAAGCTTGAGGATAGTCAAAGGGTTAAAGATTTATATTTTAATGATTACTGCTATTTTAATGCTAAGGAGAATGTTTCTGGAAGTGAAAAATTAAAAAAAGCATACAAAAAAATGGCAATAATATCATGTGTCATTGGTATTTTGTTAATTATTATTGGTGTTTTATCAATGATTCCAGTTATTGCTCAGTATATTGGGGATATCATAGATTTAGAAAATCTACCTATAACAATGTTTGTTAGTGGTGGAGTAATGTGCTTAAATATTATACTTTATCTAATTTTTATGATTCCTTTAAAGAAAAGGAATAAAAGGCTTAAAAAAGTTCGTAGAAGTCTTCTTGTTTTTATGCAAAACGAAAATAACATTTATAATGTTAAAAGAACTATCGCTTATGCTAAGGTAAAATCATTTAATGAAGATAAGCTTAATTCAAAGGTTCATAAATTGGCAAATAATGATTATGATGTTATAAAATCAATAACCTCTAATCAAATAGAAACAGCAAAATTAACTAGAGAAAATTATAGCAATACTAGTCGTTTTGTTAGGTGGATATGTAGAATTTATTCGGTATTAGCTACAGCATTATTTGCAGGAAGCTTTGGAGTCTTAGCGAATTTGTTGCTAGTTAAATTCTCAATAATAGCTGATGATAGCCTGAATTTTGTTGTTACATATCTTGCGGCACTTGGTGTTTCTACTGTTTTAGGATGTGTTTTTCTAATTACTAAGAAAAAGCCTATTTTAAGTAAAGGATTATATTACCTTTATAATATTGTAGTAATAATCGCTATTGTATTATTACAAATGTTTGTACTATATACATTTTAACAATTAAAAAGCATTTTAAATTTAAGTTTAGAATGCTTTTATATTGACAAAAAAAATAAATTTTACTATAATACAGTTGTTTTAAAACATTTGTTGCAAATAAAATAATAAAACAAAGAAGGAGTAGTATAATTTTTATTATACATATAATGATATGCCACCTAAAGCGAAATTTACAAAAGAAGAAATAATAAATGCGGCGTTTGATATTGTCAGAAAGAATGGGCTTTTGAGCTTAACTGCGAGAACATTAGGAGCTAAGCTAGGCTCATCTGCTCGTCCAATCTTTACTGTTTTTACAGGAATGGAAGAAGTGATTGCTGAGGTTAAAGCTTGCGCCAGGAAAGAATATAATAAATATATTAATGTCGCATTTGAGCAAGATGATGATAAACCATTTAAAATGGTTGGATATATGTTTATTAAGTTTGCTCAAGATGAACCATATTTGTTTAGAATGTTATTTATGTCAGATGAATTTGCAAGTATGGATTCAAATTCTGTTTTACCTCTTATTGATTCAAACTATGAACGAATTTTTACCCTTGTTAGAGATTATTACCATACAAGTATTGAAAGTGCAAGAACACTATTTGAGCATCTTTGGATTTATAGTCATGGTATAGCCTCACTATGCGCAACTAAAAGCTGCTCATTCACTGATGATGAGATTAAGAATATGCTATCATTCGTAGCCCAAGGGCTTTTTATGAAGCTTGGTATAACGGTTGGAAATTAAATTCCAATCTTTTTTTCTGTATTTGGAAAATAGTTTTAAAAAAAAATACAAAGTTGGGGATTTACATAATGAAATATATTAGTAAATATAGTATAATATTTAGTGGAATAAAACGATAAAATTTAGAGAAATATAAGGAGGAGACTATATGAAAAAAAATGATTATATGAGTGAAGAATATCTTCATAAGCTTGATGCATATTGGCGTGCAGCTAATTATTTAGGTGCTGCTCAATTATACTTACTTGATAATCCATTGCTACAAAGGCCGCTTAAAAGAGAAGATGTAAAGAAAAAAATTGTTGGTCACTGGGGAACCGTTCCTGGACAAAATTTTGTTTATGCCCATTTAAATCGTGTTATAAACAAATATGATCTTGATATGCTATTAATATCTGGACCAGGTCATGGAGGAAACTTCTTTGTGGCAAATTCTTATCTTGAGGGTAGATATTCTGAGGTATATCCAAATGTATCAGAGGATATTGAGGGATTAAAAAGATTGTGTAAGCAATTTTCATTTCCGGGAGGTATTTCTTCCCATGTTGCACCAGAAACACCAGGCTCTATTAATGAGGGTGGAGAATTAGGATATAGCTTAGCACATGCATTTGGGGCTGTATTTGATAACGAAAATCTAATTGCTGCTGTAACTGTTGGTGATGGTGAGGCTGAAACAGGCCCACTTGCAACATCATGGCAGGCTAATAAATTTTTAAATCCAAAGGGAGATGGAGCAGTTTTACCTATTTTACACTTAAATGGATATAAAATTGCTAACCCAACTATATTTGGTAGAATGTCACACGAAGAAATCACTTGGTTTTTCAAAGGCTGTGGCTGGAATCCTATTTTTGTAGAGGGCTCTGATCCAATGACAATGCATCGCTTAATGGCAAAGGCTATGGATAAATGTATTGAAAGAATTAAAGCTATTTGGAAGGACGCAAGAGAAAAGGGAAAAACAGAAAAGGTTGTATGGCCAATGATTGTTCTTCGTAGTCCAAAGGGATGGACTGGACCAAAAGAGGTAGACGGAAAGAAAATTGAGGGTTCATTTAGAGCTCACCAGGTTCCAATTACCATGGAAAAGCCAGAACACCTTGGATTGCTTGAGGATTGGCTAAGAAGTTATCATCCTGAGGAGCTATTTACTGCTGATGGAAAGCTTATTCCTGAATTGAAGGAATTAGCGCCTAAGGGACATTCACGTATTAGTGCTAATCCCCATACAAATGGTGGAAGATTACTTACAGATTTAAGACTTCCTGATTTTAGAAATTATGCTTTAAAATTTGATAAGCCTGGATCAATTGAATCTCAAGATATGATAAATTTAGGTGCATATGTTAGAGATGTATTTAAATTAAATGAAGAAACTAAGAATTTCCGTATCTTTGGACCAGATGAAACAGCATCAAATCGTTTAACAAAGGTATTTGAAGCTACTAATCGTGATTGGAATAGTGAAATAATTGACAGTGATGAATTCTTAGCATCTGATGGTAGAGTAATGGATTCAATGCTATCTGAGCATTTATGTGAAGGATGGCTAGAGGGGTATTTACTAACTGGACGTCATGGATTCTTCGCATCATATGAAGCATTTATTAGAGTCGTAGATTCAATGGTAAGTCAGCATGCTAAATGGTTAAAGGTTTGTAAGCAGCTTCCTTGGAGAGCAAACATTGCGTCTCTTAACCTTATTTTATCTTCAAATGTATGGCAACAGGACCATAATGGATTTACTCACCAGGACCCAGGCTTCCTAGATCATATTGCAAATAAGAAGCCGGATGTTGAACGAATTTATTTGCCACCTGATACAAATTGCTTATTATCAACATTTGATCATGTAATTAAGTCAAAGAATTACGTTAATGTTATTGTTACAAGTAAGCATCCACGTCCTCAATGGTTGACAATGGATCAAGCTGTTGCTCATTGTACTCAGGGAGTTTCAATTTGGCAATGGGCATCTAATGATAAGGGAGAAGAACCTGATGTTGTAATTGCATGTGCTGGTGAAACTCCAACATTAGAGGCCTTAGCTGCAGTAACAATTTTAAGAGATAATATGCCTGAATTAAAGATTAGATTTATAAATGTAGTAGATTTAATGAAGCTTGAATCTAACACTAAGCATCCTCATGGATTAACTGATGAAGCATATGATGCTTTATTTACAAAAAATCGTCCTATTATTTTTGCATTCCATGGATATCCAACATTAATTCATGAATTAACATATTTAAGAAAGAATCGTAATTTACATGTATTTGGATATCAAGAGGAGGGTACTATTACAACTCCATTTGATATGCGAGTTCAAAATGAAATAGACCGTTATCATTTGGTAATCTCAGTAATTAATAGTTTACCTGAGCTTGGTAATAAGGGTGCATATTTACTTCAAGAAATGCGTGACCGTTTAGTATATCATAAGAACTACATTAATGAGTATGGAGAGGATATGCCTGAGGTTAAGAATTGGAAATGGCATACACCAGAAGAAAAGTAATTTATGAAATTATTTAAGCATTTTATCACTATTACTCGTCATCGACATATGGTAATGAGGTATTGCTTTTCTTGTGGATTATATACACAAGGATTATTACATGACTTATCAAAATACGGATTTACAGAGTTCTTTGCTGGTGTGAAGTACTATCAAGGTACGTATTCACCTCATCATAACGAAAGAAGTGCTAAAGGCTATAGCGCTGCATGGCTTCACCATAAGGGTAGAAATAAGCATCATAGTGAATATTGGTATGATGTAATTGATGGTAAGTATCAACCTGTTAAAATGCCAAATCGCTACGTTGGTGAGATGATTTGTGATAGAATTGCCGCCTCAAAAAATTATAATAGAGGTCATTTTGATAGATCTATTCCACTTAATTATTTTTTAAATGAAATTGATAGAATTATAATGCACGAGGATACAAAGCAATTAACTATAAAGCTTTTAACAATGTATAGGGATGATGGCCAAAAGGCTACATTTAAATACATAAGAAAAAATTTAAGAAATAATGCTTAGCAATTTTTGCTAGGCATTTTTTTATTTATTAGGAAATTGTATATTGATTTTTGAAACCTAAAAATAATTTCATAACCATTGATATACGATTTTGTCAATGATGATATATCTAAATTACCACCCTTAACAGTCTATTTTTTAATAAAAAATATTAGAAAAATTTAAAACTTACATAAATAATGTAAGTTTACGGTATATTATTTAGGTATAGAAGGAGGTGAAATCGTGGGATTCTTAACAATGAGATATCATTATAAGGCTAATAAATCAGAAAAAAGCTTATTAACCTTATTATGTAGAATATCTAAAAATGTCTATAACACAGCATTATATGAGCTTAGACAACAATATTTTAATAATAAGAACATATGTACTTATTATGAATTAAATTCAATTATTCAAAATAATATCAATTATCATATTTTAAATACCTATCAATCAATTTGTATAATAAGATTAGCTCATAATAATATGACTAAATTTATTAAATATAATGATAAGCAATGTGCTAAATTACCTAAATATCGAAAAAAGAAATCATTAATGCCCGTAATAACAGATCAAATAAGACCAATATGGTATAAGGGATGTAAATGTTTAAAGCTACCTTTATCTAATTTAACTAGAACAAGTAAAATATTTAATAAAATATTTGAAGATGAATTAGTAGATATGTTCATCAAGGAATCAGGATTAAGTAGCAGCTTTAATATATTTTTTAAAATACCAAAGGAATTATATAATAAAAATATTAGACAATTTAGAATAATACCTAAACAAAATGAGTTTATAATAGAATTCACTTATGAAAATGAATTTATAAAGGCTAGTGATGAAATAAATAGACAAATGGCAATAGATTTAGGAATAGCTAATTTAGCTACATGTGTTATAGATAATAATGAATCATTTATAATAGATGGTAAATACTTAAAAAGTATTAATCGATTCTATAATAAACAAAGATCACATTATCAATCATTATTACCTAAAAATATAAAAAATTCAAAAAGAATAAGACGTTTAGATAGTAAAAGAAATAATAGAGTTGATGATTATCTAAATAAGGCAGTATCTAAGTTATTATCCATATGTAAGGAATCAAATGTAGATAGAATAATAGTTGGATATAATAAAGGCTTAAAGCTTAATGGAATTAAAAATGATAAGCTAAAAGGTAAAAAACGAAAGAAAACTAATCAAGCCTTTATCCAATTACCTTTATCTAGATTTAAGGATAAACTAATAAACAAGTCTAAGCAATTAGGTATGCATATAGAAATCATAAATGAATCATATACATCAAAATGTTCATTTTATGATAATGATGAGGTAATTAAAAATAATTATTCTGGAGAAAGAATAAAAAGAGGTTTATATAAAACTAAAAAAAATAAGATAGTTAATGCAGATGTCAATGCAGCATTGAATATATATAAGAAATATGTGTTAAAAAGTAACTCAACAAATAATAAAATAAATTATTTAATGAGTAGAGGTCTAACAATACCTAATAGAGTATTAGTCAATCTTTAGATAACAAAACACCCTATATCCACGATATAAGGTGCATCTAATGATATTAATATTTCGTTAAAATAGGCGAATGCCTAGATGAATAAGTTATTTTTTAATAAATTATTCATTTTGTTCTCATCATTGGATATAATTTTATTGGTGATTATAATAAAAAAAGTATTTTTTTTAAGTATAATTATTTTTATATTACCATTTATGATTAGCTATGCAAGTAATGACAAAACAATAGCTATTGATGCAGGCCATGACTGTGTTTATGATAGAGGGGCGTCAGTTGGTGATGTATATGAAGGTGTAATTAATTTAGCTATTGCTAATGAATTAGCTGATTTATTTAGAAAAGAAGGGGTTAGTGTTGTAATGACAAGGGAGGATGGTAATCATTTGTGCGAGGATAAATTTATTAAAAAGGAAGATATGAACAAAAGATGTCAAATTATTGAAGATAGCAATTGTGAGCTTTTCCTCTCTATTCATCTAAACTACTTTCCTTCCTCAAATTATAAAGGCTCTGAGATTTATTATAGCTCAAACAACTCGAATAATGAGTTGTTAGCAAATATAATTTTAAATCAAATAAAGACAGAACTGAATAATACTAGTCGAAATATAAAGAAAACAGATTCCTTATATTTATTAAACAATACTACAAGACCTGGATGCTTAATTGAATGTGGGTTTATGTCAAATGAGGAAGAACTTGCACTTCTTCAAACGAAGGCATATCAAAAATTAATTGCTAAAGCGATTTTTGATGGCGCAATGTTATACTTAAATATTGTCTAAAAGACAATTAAATGCTAAAATTCATACAAGTAGGTGATAAATTGAAGGAATATTTTAATAGTTTTTTGAACTTTATTAAAAAATATTGGATTTTTATTTTACTCTTTGGCGTATATGTGCTAATAACTAATTTATGTCACCTTACAAGTTGCACGACAAAACTTATTTTTGGTTTTCCTTGTCCAGGCTGTGGATTATCTAGAGCTTTTATGTCACTACTTAAATTAGATTTTAAGGGAGCAATTTATTATAATGCAACTTTATTTGTAATTCCCTTTGTAGCTGTTGTAATTATTTTTAGGGATGTTGGGTGGATTAATAAGCTTTATAAAAGTAAAGTATTTTGGATCATTATACTTGTTATCTGTATCGGATATTATATTTGCAGGATGATTATTTTTTTCCCTAATTCACCATTGGAATATTATCCTGATAATTTGTTTTCGATTGTAATAGAATGGATTCAAAAAATAATTCATAATAGGATAATTTTCTGATAAATAAAGCTTTTATACAACTTAACTCTTTAAATATTAAAAAAAATTGGTATAATATAGGTATACTGCCTTTGGGCGTGAAAGGAAAATTTATCATGGCAAAGAAAAAACTTAAGCTTAAGCAACTACCATGGGCACTTATTTGCTTCGGTATTGTAACATTTTTAAATTTAGCATTAATTTTAGATTATTCTATTATGGAATTAATTGGAAGTACACATTTTGAAGAGGTAGGCTTCAATAGCTTTCTTCTAGGATTTACTTACACATGTAATATTATTTATATGCTATCTCATGCTTTATTATTATTTTGGAAGAATCGTCAAAAGAGTATGCTTGCGATTATGTTAAGCGGTGGAGCTTTAGTAGTATTTTATATTATTAAATTCTGCCTAGAATGGTTTTAATGAGGTGGCATAATGAATTTTGTTAATAAGTTAGTTTCAAGAATATTAGTTTTAGTTTCTTTATTCCTTGCATATTGTCAAATTGCTGTTGCGTATAAGTATGATGCTAAGGATGTAATGGTGTTTGTAAATTCAATTGTATTATTAGTTCTTATTATTGCAAATTTGGTTTACAACATTGTATTAACTGTAAAGTATGGAAAAATTGAAAAGGAAGCTGGAAATAAAAATTGTAAATACAATTTAATTGTATCTAGTGTAGCTGCAGTATTATCAATTGTTTCTTTTACAGTTTCTATGACTTCATATTTATATTTAATTTGGTACTAAAATAAAAGCTTTGGCCTATTTGATATGCCAGAGCTTTTTATTTACTTTTATATTCATAAGTAGTATAATTTTTTAGGTGGTAAAAATGATATTTAATGTTGAGAATTCGGAACAAACAATCAAAGTTGGATATGCCTTAGGAAGCTTATTAAATGCTTCTGACGTAGTGCTTCTTGAAGGTGATTTATCTGCTGGTAAAACTACATTTACTAAAGGTATTGGCCAAGCTCTAGGCGTTACAAGGGTTATTAATTCCCCAACATTCACGATAGTTAAAACATATTCTGGCCGTGTAAATTTATACCATATGGATTTATATCGTCTTGATGGACTTGGAAATGATTTAGATTTATATGAATATTTTGAGGGAGATGGTGTATGTGTTGTTGAATGGCCTCACCAGGTTGATGATTTATTGCCAGATGAATATGTATCAGTTAATATAACTCGTACCGGACCGAATACAAGAGAAATTAAGATTGAAGGTATTGGTGAGAAATACAAAAAGCTAGTAGGTGAGATTAAATGTACACTTTAATTATAGATAGTGCTACTAAGGTGTTATATGAGGCCTTAGTAAAAGATGATGTCGTTATAGATGAAAGATATATTAGTGGCCAAAATGACCATGCAAAGAATATATTAGTAGCTTTAGATGATATGTTAAAAAAAGAAGGTATTAAGGTTTCTGATCTTTCTAGTGTAGTATGTGGAATTGGACCTGGTAGCTATACTGGAGTTAGAATGGCTGTGACAGTTGCAAAAATGATTTGTGCATTTATGCCTATAAAGCTATATGAGATTTCAACATTAGATTTAATGGCATCAGGTACAAGCGGTCAAGCTCTTGCGATGATAGATTCAAGAAGAGGTAATGCGTTTTGTGCATGCTATAATGATGGCGTAAGAGTTGATGATGAGCGCATTCGTAATCAGGCAGAGTATAAAGCTTTATATCCTAATGCAACAATATTAACAGAATTAGAATATAAGGTTGATGCGATTAGGGTTATTAAATGTGCAAAATTGCATGAAAATGCCCATTCGTTAGAACCTAACTATTTACAAGAGACAGAAGCGGAGCGCAATTTACATGCTAAGGAGAATTAAGGAAAGTGATATTGAGGAGCTTATAGAGCTAGAAAATGCTACTTTCTCCTCAACGCTTGGATACTCTATGCTCCATGATGCTATTTATTCTACGTTTACAAGAGCATATGTGGAATGTGATAATGATGAAATATTAGGATATATATCACTAACCTTTGATTCTGAGGTAATTGAGATAATGAACTTTTGTGTTAAAAAGGAATATCGAGGTCAAGGAATTGGTTATCAACTTTTAAAAAACGTTTTAAATATGCTAAAACAAGAAGGAGCTTTACGCTCTATTTTAGAAGTTAGAAGTAAAAATGAAAGAGCTATAAATTTATATAAAAAATTAGGCTATAAGGAAATACATCGCCGTATAGGTTATTATGATGACGATGATGCATTATTACTTGAGAAGATATTGTAGGTGTAATATGGAAAAGACAAATGCAATGAGAATATTAGAACAACATAAAATTCCCTATGAGGGAATGGAGTATCCACATGAAGAAGGTGTTTGTGTGGATGGATTAACTGTGGCTAATTTAATCAAAGAGGATGAGAATAAAGTTTTTAAAACATTAGTTTGTGTAGATAATACAAAGCATTATTTTGTATGTGTTATTCCAGTAGCCTGTGAATTAGATTTGAAAAAGGCTGCAAGAGCATTTAAGGTTAAATCGTTATCAATGATTCCTGTAAAGGAATTACTTCCTACAACAGGGTATATTAGAGGCGGATGTAGTCCGATTGGTATGAAAAAACAATTTAAAACGATTGTGGATATATCTGCCCTAAATAATGAATATATTATTTTTTCGGGTGGTAAAATAGGAACCCAAATTAAAATGAATCCATCAGATTTAACTAAATTAATTCCAGTTATATTTGAGGATATAAAGGAGGATTGATGCTATGCTAGTTTTGGGTGTAGAATCAAGCTGTGATGAAACAGCATGTGCTATATTAAAGGATGGTAAAGAGGTTTTATCAAATGTTGTACTTAGTCAGATTGATGTACATACATTATTTGGTGGTGTTGTACCAGAAATAGCATCAAGACATCATGTATATAATGTTTCAATGGTTTTTGAGGAATGCTTTAGGCAAGCAGGAGTTAAGCCTACAGATATTGATTTAATTGCGGTTACAGAAGGACCAGGATTAATTGGATCGTTACTTGTTGGTGTTAACGCAGCTAAAACATTAGCTTTGATGTATAATATACCAATTATTGGTGTTAACCACTTAGCAGGTCATATTTATGCTAATGCAATTGAGCATGATATGAAATTTCCTTCAATTGCATTGCTAGTATCTGGTGGTAATACAGAGCTTATATATATGAAGGAGCACTTTTCTTTCGAAATATTGGGAGAAACCTTAGACGATGCTGTAGGCGAGGCATATGATAAGGTCGCAAGAGTTGTTGGTATTGGTTATCCTGGTGGGCCTAAGGTTGATAAGCTTGCTCACGAGGGACATGATACATACCATCTTCCTAGGGTTATGCTAAATGATGATTATAACTTTAGCTTCTCAGGTCTTAAGAGTGCAGTAATCAATCTAGATCACAATGCTAAACAAAGAAATGAACAAATAAACATTAATGATTTATGTGCATCATTCCAAGAAAGTGTTACTGATGTACTTGTTAAAAAGTCATTAAAAGCTTGTGATGAATATGGAGTTAAGCAATTAATTGTTGCCGGAGGAGTATCTGCAAACAAGGGACTTAAGGAGAAATTCGCAAGAGAGAATAAGAATCCAGATTTAGAAATTTGCATTCCTTCAATTAAATATTGTACTGATAATGCTGCAATGTTGGCTGCGGCTGGATATTATAGATATATGAAAAATAATAAGCTAGATGGGCTTGATATGAATGCTAATAGCTCGCTTGAGCTTTTAACCGTACCTGAATACCACGAATAATTAAAGAGGTTAAGTATGAAAAAATATTTATTATTTATAGGATTGTATTTATTTGGATTATCATCATTGTGCAAGGTAATTGCTTGTGATAAAAATCGTGGAGATTTTTATACATTTATACACGCAGACTTTGGACATTTCTTTTGGGCTCTGTGGATTATTTCAATTATTATGATTGTAAGTGGGTTGGCCCTTTATTTATATGATGTAATAAAAGAACATAAGTGTAAATAGTCGAAAGAAACTGAATAATTAACAAAGAATAGAAAAAATATTTTGGTGCTTTACCAAAACAGGGGGTTACCCTAACACCAAAACGAAGGGTTAAGTGCAAAAAAGGAAGGATTTGTTGTAAAACAATTTCCTTCCTTTTTATGTTGTGTGCCGGGCATGGCACTAATCTTACTGGTGAAAGTCCCGTAACGGGTATTTACCGCCAAGTGTAGCAAACCCTAAGCCGTTAACAGTAATGTTATGGTGAAGGAAACTTTCAGAATCCAATAATATCCATTTCTATCGGTATCTTTAGTACTTAAGAAGCTACTTTGTATTCGTTTTCTATGCTATCCATAGCTTTAATTAAATGCTCAATAACATGAAAAGAGTCAACATCGTGGCCTTTTCTTTTTGTTCTATGCACATATTCTTTAATTTACATATGAATTAATGTAATAAATAACATTTTTTTGCGTAAAGTTCTAAAATAAACACATTTCGACAAAAAAATCGTCAATTTATTTTGTTGACAAAATGAAAATTGTTGATTAAAATATAAAAAAAGAGGTGTTTTTATGTGGAAGGAGTCTTTATATAAAATATATTTTATTGATAAGAGTAAATTTAATGATTTGTATGAAAAAAGATTTGAGTCTGAAAATACATATAAGT
>CAMELE010000013.1 GCA_945923475.1 uncultured Mollicutes bacterium | reverse complement strand
ATTACGCCGATGGTAGTACATTCAGTTGTGCGAGAGTAGGAAGCTGCCAAGCTATATATCTTTCAATTATGGAGGTTTAGCTCAGTTGGGAGAGCATCTGCCTTACAAGCAGAGGGTCAGCGGTTCGAGCCCGTTAACCTCCACCATTAAATATTTTCTAAATGTGCCGAAATAGCTCAATTGGTAGAGCAACTGACTTGTAATCAGTAGGTTGTGGGTTCAAGTCCTATTTTCGGCACCATCTTGTCCCGTTAGCTCAGCTGGTAGAGCACTTGACTTTTAATCAAGGGGTCAGCGGTTCGAATCTGCTACGGGACACCAAATCTTTTTTAGGATGCCTCGGTGGTGGAATAGGTAGACACGTGGGACTTAAAATCCCATGGCTGATGAAGCCGTGCCGGTTCAAGTCCGGCCCGGGGTACCACTTTTTTAATGGGGCTATAGCTCAGCTGGGAGAGCGCCTGTTTTGCACGCAGGAGGTCAGCGGTTCGATCCCGCTTAGCTCCACCAAGTAAAATAGTGCTAAATAGATTCATTAGGAATTCATCTGGCGGTGTGGCTCAGTTGGCTAGAGCAATCGGTTCATACCCGATAGGTCGGGGGTTCGAATCCCTCCGCCGCTACCAATTTTTTATTAGAACTGGACCCATAGCTCAGTTGGTTAGAGCTATCGGCTCATAACCGATCGGTCGTAGGTTCGAGTCCTACTGGGTCCACCATTTAGTATAATTTTATACCTTATAATGTCACGGAGAAATACCCAAGCCCGGTTGAAGGGATCGGTCTTGAAAACCGACAGGGGATGAAAGTCCCGCGGGGGTTCGAATCCCTCTTTCTCCGCCATTTATATCGCGGGGTGGAGCAGTCTGGTAGCTCGCCGGGCTCATAACCCGGAGGTCGTTGGTTCAAATCCTTCCCCCGCAACCAAGTTGGTTCGGTGGTGTAGTGGTTAACATGCTAGTCTGTCACACTGGAGATCGCGGGTTCAAGTCCCGTCCGAACCGCCAGTTTTATTTTTATCTTAATAATGGTTCGGTAGCTCAGCAGGTAGAGCACAGGACTGAAAATCCTGGTGTCGCGGGTTCGACCCCCGCCTGGACCACCATTTTAAATCATTAATTCGGCCTCGACTCCGAATATAATTTGCACTTATCAATTGATAGGTGTATTTTTTTTGTTTTCAAAAAATACTTCGATACTAGGAATTGGTCGGTCCTGGCATCGCATAATCGTATACGTCAAAAATTAACACTTTTGTTATTCAGCCATTTTCCACCGGTGGGATTTTAACCCTACTTCAAGTTCCCCTTTAATTCATTGAATTGTTTATTTAATCTATTATGTTTTTTGTTATTGTCAAGAAACACATGAGAATGCTGAAGTAATTTTTTCAATATGGCATTATTTTAGTATTACGCTCTCTTTCGATCGTTTTACGTTCGTTTTTCGTCCGGAATTGTTGATAAAAAAAGAGTATATTTTAAAAATTGGAAATGGTGGAAGTACGGAATATTTAACAAAATAATCCTCAAATCTTGCATTAATGAAACAATTTTGAGATAATAGTATTGCAACATAACGATAACTAAAAATATAAATATAAAGAAAAGAAAGAAGGAAAATTAAATATGGAAGAACTAGAAAAAAAGTACACTCCTCTTCTTGTAATAGAGGAAGCTTCTAGGTGCTTATTATGTCATGACGCTCCATGCTCTAAGGCATGCCCAGCAAATACTGATCCAGCACGCTTTATAAGGGCGGTAAGATTTAGAAACTTTAAAGGAGCAGCAGAGATAGTAAGAGAAAACAACGCACTAGGTGCAATTTGTGCAAGAGTATGCCCAACAGAAAAATTATGTCAAAGTGCATGCTCAAGATGTGGTTTAGATAAACCAATCGAAATCGGCAAGATTCAAGAATATATTACTGATTTTGAAGCGTCCTTAAATATGGAAATTTTGCATGTTACAGGAAACAATCAAGGACGAATTGCGATTGTTGGTTCTGGTCCGGCTGGACTTGAAGCTGCAGCTACGCTTAGGATTTCTGGATATGATGTAGACGTTTATGAAAAGAGAAAGGAAATTGGTGGATGGTTAGCCTATGGTATTCCTGAATACCGATTACCTAAAGAGGTTTTAGAAACTGAAATTGAGAGAATAACTAAATTAGGTGTTAAATTTATTACAAATCATAATGTAGATTCTAACTCATTTGCGCGTATCAGGCATGATTATGATGCAGTATTACTAGCCACTGGATTATCAGAGGGTAGAAATTTAGACATGTTTGAAAATAATCCAAACGTTGTTTTAGCAGTTGATTTCCTTGCTAAATGTCGTCAAGATAATCTTGAAGTAGATAAGGAAGGAACTCATCTTATTATAGGTGGAGGAGATGTTGCGATGGACGTTGCTACATCACTAAAGCTTAAGGGTGCTAAAAACGTAATTTGTGTTGTAAGAGAAACCGCAGAAGAATTCCTTGCTTCTAAGCATGAGCTTGAAAACGCTCATAAGCTAGATGTATCTATTTTAGATGGATATACACCAACTAAAGTAGATGGTGATAAGGTTGAATTTAGCCATATGAAGGTTAATTCTACCTTAACAATTAAAGCTTCACATATCTATATGGCAGTAGGCCAAAAAACAAATCTTGAAGGTCTAGATGTAAAATCAGAAAGAGGAATAATTATTACAAACAATTATCAAACGTCAATTCCAGGTGTATTTGCCTGTGGTGATGCAACGCTAGGTGATAAGCTGGTTGTTTATGCGGTTAAACAAGGAAAAGAAGCTGCACATGCAATTGAGCAATATCTAAAGGGAGGCAAGAAAAATGCTTAAAAAAGATTTATCTATCACATTTTGTGGAGTAAAATTCCCAAATCCATTTTGCTTATCATCATCTCCTGTTGGTAATTGCTACGAGATGTGTGCTAAGGCATATGAAACAGGCTTTGGTGGTGTTGTATTTAAAACAATTGGCTTCTTTATAGCTGACGAGGTATCTCCTCGCTTTGATACAGTAAGAAAAGAATCAACTCCTTGGATTGGATTTAAGAATATGGAGCAAATTGCTGAGCATCCACTTGAGGAGAATTTAGAAGCGTTAAGAAGATTAAAGCATGATTATCCAGATAAAGTATTAATAGCTTCTATTATGGGATCAAATGAAAAAGAATGGGAAGATTTAGCTAGACTAGTTGAAGAATGTGGCGTTGATATGATTGAGTGTAACTTTTCGTGTCCACAAATGACAAGCCACGCAATGGGGTCAGATGTCGGTCAATCTAAAGAATTAGTATATAAGTACTGTCAAGCAGTAAAAAGAGGCTCAAAGCTTCCAATGATGGCAAAGATGACACCAAATCTTGGTAATATGAACGAGATTGCTCAAGCTGCACTAGAGGGTGGAGCTGATGGTATTGCCGCAATTAATACAGTTAAATCAATATGTAATGTTAATTTAGATAAGAATGTTGGTATGCCAATTGTAAATGGTAAATCATCAATATCAGGATATTCAGGTAAAGCGGTGAAACCTATTGCACTAAGGTTTATTCAACAAATGTATGCAGATCCTTCCTTAAATCAGGTAGAAATATCAGGTATAGGTGGAATAGAAACATGGGAGGATGCGGCTGAGTTCATTTTGCTTGGTGCAAAAACACTTCAAATTACCACTGCAATTATGCAATATGGCTATAGAATTGTTGAGGATTTAATATCAGGATTATCGCATTATATGGATGATCATGGATATAACAGCTTAGAAGAAATGGTTGGAAAAGCTAGTCTTAATATCATTCCTGCTGAGGAATTAGATAGAACATATATTGTTTATCCAAAAATTAATCCAGATAAATGTGTTCATTGTGGAAGATGCTATATTTCTTGTTATGACGGAGGCCATCAAGCAATATCATTTGATTCAAAAACTAGAAAGGTCAAAATCAATGAAGATCGTTGTGTTGGATGTCATTTGTGTGCCAATGTTTGTCCAGCTAGCGCAATAGGATTTGGTAGAATTGAATTTAAAAAAGGAAAAAAAGCCCACGATATAAAATTATAAATAACAAGCTAGAGGATTTATTAAAAAAATTCTCTAGTTTTTAATTTCCATGCTAAAAACCATCTAAAAATGGATATGTTATGGTAGATGTTATTTTGACAATAGAATAAGTCAAAAGGAGGAATAAAAAATGAAGAAAAAAATAACAATCTATTTATTAATTATAGTTGGTTTTGTAGGAATGATATTGTTTGGAGTTTATACAGTTAAAAACGAAAATTCAAAAGTAAATTCAAATCCAATCGTAGATGGTACAAGTACAAGTGATGATGTAATTGATATGCCTAAAAACATTGTTTTTAAAAGAAACGCAGCTGAATCTGAGGAAGACAGTAGCATTACAGTAAGATGTACGATTATTCCTAGTGACGCTTTAAATAAGAGGGTTCTGTGGTCAGTTGTATGGGTGACAGAGAAATCAGAAGATGTTAACGATTATGTTAGTCTTTTAGTTTCAGAAGATACATTATCTTGTAAAGTAACAGTTAATAAAGGCTTTAGTACACAAATAAATTTATTTGCAGCCTCTGCCGAAAATTCAAGTATTAAAAAAAGCTGTGTTTTAGATTATTATAAAAGATATTACGCAGATGAAACAAAATTTAATAGAATCATATATGGTGGAAGTTATGATTCTGCAACAAATCATGTTGAAATAGGTCAAACATATGCATACGAATATGAAAATGATACATTAAATGATTTAATTGTTTGTGAGCCTGATGTTGTTGATTTTAAGATGGTTGGAACAACAGGATCTTCTTATGTTTATACAACTGTTCAGTATCAGTTTTCTCAAGAATTTATTGACAGCTATAAAAAATATAAGCCAGATACAACACTATTAGCAAATAAAAGGTATGAAAGTGGGGGAGATAAGGTTGCAGAAACATTTGAGGAATTTTTTTATAATATTTCGAGTGAGTATTCTAGTGATGTATTAAGCTTTTTGAAAGCAATGAAAGGTATTAAAAATGTTTTTACAGTATATGTTGATTATGTAGTAAAATCAAAGGACGGCGTAGTATTTAACACATATAATTTTTCATGTACTGTTGGTGATGCGGATGTAGATAGTTTATTTAAGGTTACTGACATCGCCATTGAAAATGAATCTTATGTATTTTTATAAAATAGCTTGGGTCAATCCCAAGTTTTTTTATCATTAGATTATTAATTTGTGATATACTATTAATGATAAAATACAAGGAGGCAATAAAATGGAAAAGCAATATATTTGTATCGATTTAAAATCATTTTATGCTTCCGTTGAAGCTGTTGAAAGAGGGCTCGATCCTTTGGTTACAAACCTAGTTGTCGCAGACCCTGAAAGAACAGAAAAGACAATATGCTTAGCAGTAAGTCCGGCATTAAAGTCATATGGAATATCAGGTAGACCTCGATTGTTTGAGGTTATAGCTAAGGTTAAAGAAATTAATCAAGAAAGATTACAAAAAGTAAAAAAAAATAAATTTAAAAAGAAGTCAGTTTATACCTATGAACTGAACACGGATTATAATATAGAGCTAGATTATGTAATTGCACCTCCAAGAATGGCTAAATATATTGATTATAGTACTAGAATATATAAAATATATTTGCAATACATTTCTGCAGAGGATATTCATGTATATTCAATTGATGAGGTTTTTATGGACGTGACAGCATATTTAAAAACCTACAATTTAACTGCTAAGCAGCTAGCATCAAAAATCATATTGAATGTTTTTGAAGAAACTGGAATAACTGCAACAGCAGGAGTAGGTACAAATATGTATTTAGCGAAGGTTGCGATGGATATTCTAGCTAAGCATATTAAACCTGACGAAAATGGCGTTAGAATTGCGTGCTTGGACGAGGAAGCGTACAAAAAACAACTTTGGAGTCATGAACCATTGAGTGATTTTTGGCGAGTTGGAGTTGGTTATGAAAAGCGACTTGCTAAATATGGGTTATATACAATGGGTGATATCGCAAGATTTTCAATTTTAAACGAGGATAAGCTATTTGATGAGTTTGGCATTAACGCTGAGCTATTAATTGATCATGCATGGGGAGTTGAGCCCTGTACAATGAGTGAGGTGAAGGGATTTAAAACCAAATCTAAATCGATTGGTTCTGGTCAGGTTTTACATTGTCCTTATGATTATGAGGGTGCGTCATTAATTGTTAAAGAAATGATGGATGATCTTGCTTTAACAATTTTTGAAAAACAAATAAAAGCATCTCAAATTGTGCTAGCAATTGGTTATGATATTAATAATATAAAGAATAATACATTAATAGATATTGAATTTGATGAGGATTATTTAGGCAGAAAGATACCTAAAGGAGCTCATGGTTCTATCAATATTTCTGAACCTACGAATTCAGCACTTATTTTAACTAGGAAAGTTATGGCTTTATTTAATCAGATTGTTGATAAAAGATTACAAATTAGAAGGATTAATATTGCCTTATGCAATTTGTTTTATCCAGATGATAAATTAGAAGGCTATAGAAAATTGAATCTGTTTGATGACTTTGGCTCTGGTAAAGAGCAAAAGGAGAATGAACAAAAGTTATTGGATAAAGAACTAAAGGCTCAAGAGGCAATTATGAAGATTAAAAAGAAGTATGGAAAAAACGCCGTTATAAAGGGTATGAGCTTACAAGATGAATCTACAATAAGGGAAAGAAATAATCAAATAGGAGGACATAAGGCATGAGCAAGAATTATGATGATATTGTTAATATGTCTCGTCCAGAGTCTAAGCATCCTAAAATGTCTCTTCATGATCGTGCAGCACAATTCTCTCCCTTTGCAGCCTTGACTGGATACGAGGATGCGATTAAAGAAAAGCAGAGATTAACCCAAAGAAAAAAAGAACTTACTAACGAGGAAAAGGAAGAAATAAGCAATAAGCTTGGTTACATATTAGACAATAAAGTTATTGAGCCAATTAAAATATGCTATTTTGTACCTGATCCTATAAAGGATGGCGGAAAATATATAGAACTAGAACAATCTATAAAGAAAATAGATAAATATAATAGAGAGATTATATTAGATAGTAAATTACATATATCATTTGATAACATTATTTCAATAGATTTTTAAAGCTTTCTAAATAATACATAAATATAGCTAATTACAAGATTATAAGCCTAAATTGAATTTCCTTCGGTTTTTGAGAATAAAATTCAATTTGGGCTTTATTTTTGTATGAATATATGATATACTTAAAACATTATGAAAACGCTTACTTAAACAAGGGGGGAAATTATGAGAATAAAAAATAAACGTTTATTAATATTAACAGGCCTAGCATTATTAGGAATAGGATTTACTTCATGTAATGCAAATGAAGTTCCTACAATCACAACAGCATCAGCTTCGACAACTCAAGCTGGGCCATATACAACTGTATTACCAAATACTACAACGGTGGCTCCAACTACACAAGCCCCAACAACGGTTTCGCCTACAAGCACAGTACCAACTGTAACAACAACTACAGGCACCGTAACTACAATTTCTAGAACTTCTACAAGTACAACTGGTTCAGTAGTTGAAACTGGTGATATTGTTGTATCTAATGTAGCTGGACAACAGGAATCTGCATTTGTTGAATTTAAAACATTGGAAAATGTTGATTTCAATTTATATTTGTCAGGAAGTAATGGCTCAAGAAAAAAATTAGGTTCAAATAATTACTACCTAAGAGAAATATCTTCAACTCATTCTAGAATTGATATTCTAGGATTAAAGATTGGTGAATATAGCTTACAAATAGTTCCAGTTATAAATAATGAGGAAAAAACAAGCAAAGCTACAACAGTTAACTTTGTTGTGGATGCTTATGATAGATCTGGCTATGCTCACTTTAAATATTCTGAAGGAGTAGGAGCATATAATAACGACGGTACTTTAAAGGATAATGCAGTTGTTATTTATGTTACAGATGCAAATAAGAATGATGTAGAGCTTACAGTTGGAAATAAAACTGTAAAGGGAATTGGAAACATCCTAAATTCAGCAGGTCAAGAAACAACAGACCCTGGACACGAGGGACAATGCAAAAAGGTATCCAATGGAAAAACATATTATGCAACTGCTAATAAAAACGCAGGAATTATAAAGGATTTATCTGATAATAATATTCCTCTAGTTGTAAGATTTGTTGGAATTGTTTCTGATTCAGGATTGTATAAAACTGGCACATTCAGTGCATCCTCAAGCAGTCTAATTGATGGCTTGACTGCATATAATACGAATGATTACGGTGGTTCTCAAGGTGATAACGGTCATATGGCACGTATCAAGAGTGGAACTAATATTACCCTTGAGGGTGTCGGTGCTGATGCCGCAATTGATGGATGGGGATTCCACTTTATGTGCGAATCAGCCTATCCACAATATGGAAAGAATTTCGAGGTTCGTAATTTATGCTTTATGAATAATCCAGAAGATGCGATTGGTATGGAGGGTGTTCAAGATGGAAGCGTAATAACTGCACCTGTTGAAAGATGCTGGGTACATCATAATACCTTCCTTAAGCCTTCAATTTCATCTCCAGCAGAATCAGATAAGGGTGATGGAGATGGTTCTTGTGACTTCAAACGTGGTGAATACTTTACAATGAGCTATTGTTATTTTGAATACTGTCATAAGACAAATTTGATTGGATCTTCTGATTCATCACTTCAATATAATATTTCATTCCATCACAATCTATGGTATAACTGTGGAAGTCGTATTCCACTATTAAGGCAGGCAAATGTCCACTTCTATAATAATTATGTATATGGAAACATTAATGATTCTAGTGCTAAGCTAAGCTATATTTCATCATTAAGAGCAAACTGCTACATGTATTCTGAAAATAATTATTATGAAGGCTGTAAACAAATATTTGAAAAGAAAACTGGAACTGCAAAATCTTATGGAAACACTTATTCTCAATGCTTTAATACACCTAATTCATTTGATGTAGAATCAAGAGATACAGCGGTTTCATCAAACTGTGCATACAATGGAACAAGCTATGAAAACTTTGATACAAATAGTTCATTATTCTATTATGATTCAACAGCAAAGAAATCAGATTGTTATTTAACAGACGCTGTAACAGCAAGAGAGGAATGCATTAAATATGCTGGTTCTCAATATAGAACAGTATTAAATCAAGCAACACTAAAAACTACAGACCTTACTTATATCACTAAGGATATGGATTCAATTGATTTAAGCACTACCTCAAGTGTAACATTTGGTTCTGCAGTAAAGGGCGTAGAGTTTGTGGCAGGAAAGGCCAAATTTAAGGGCGATGGCGTAATTTTCAAGTTAAATGGATATGCAACCTGTACATTAAGTGTTTCATGTAGTAATTCCTCATCAATGGCAGAAGGATATTTAGTAAGGAATGATGGTACAGTTTGTATTATTGGATCTGGCACAGCTGTCTTGACTCCAGGTATTTACATTGTTAAGTCATGTACAATGGATAAGGAAACAACATTTAATTCTTTAACATTTGAAAAGTATAACTCAGAGGAATTTGCGCAAGAGGCTATTAATCAATATCAACAAAAATATGCTCTACTTTCAGCTGAAAAGGTTGAATTTACTGATGCTTACTATACGTTGTTAAAATCTGCAATAGATGCATATGAGTCAATTCCTGCTGATTATCAGAACAAAGTAGATTATTCAGTATTAGGGTCTATAATCTCTGAATATAAAGCAACTTCAGTTACAAACGTAGAAGCTTTAATTAATGCAATTGGTACAGTTAATGAAAACTCATTAGAGGCTATTACTACAGCTAATACGGCATATGATAAATTGATTAATCAATTTAGCGATGCTATTGTATCTAATCATGATAAGCTAGTCGCTGCTAATGAAGCATATAAATCATACGCTGTAGGCGCATGTATTAATGCAATTAATGCAATTAAAGAGGTAACACTTGAGTCTGAAGGCGCAATTAAGCTTGCATTTGAAGCATATAATTCATTAGATGAAGGAAATAAAGCGTTAGTTACAAATTATGAAACCTTACAAGCTGCAATTGCAAAATTAGAATCACTTAAAAAGATTGAAAATGTAAACTCTAATATAGATACTGCATTTGATTTCGAAGCATATCAAGAGGTTGTATTAGCATATTATGATTTAACAACTGATGAAAAGAAGGGAATTGTAGATGTAGCTAAGCTTAACAACATATTAGTACAATATCAAATTAAGCTTATTGATGAAATTGGTACTGTATCATTAGATTCTAAGGGAGAAATAGAAAACGCAAGGTATTATTATAATTTACTTACAGAAGATAATAAATTGTTAGTTACAAATTATACAACATTAGAAGCTGCAGAAGCCTCATTAAAAGAAATAATGGATTCAGCAGTAGTAATAACATTTACAGGATTAACTGAGGAAGATGGTACAGCAAATCCAAGTGGAGGATATCCAATATATACATTTGGATTTGTAACAATCGAATGTCATCTTAAGGGCGGTTTAACTAAAGATTATAACGGAACAACTTACAAAGACGCAATAAAGGTTGAGAGTCAAACCCACATTAAATTTACTCTTGCAAATAGTAAGACTATAACATTAGTTACCGATGCAGCTAATAAAAAGATAAGAATAAATGGTACAGAGTATGTAACAGATGCAAATGGAATTTTAACTATGGAATTAGCTGCAGGTGATTATGATATTTCAAAGAAGGATTCAATGAATCTATACGCAATAATACTTGAATAATTAATAATGGCTGCGATTTGCAGCCATTTTAACATATAAAGAATAAAATATGAAAATCACGCTTTCATAAATATAGGAAATATCTAGAAAATTTTATGAAAATGCTTGAAAATATTTTCATAATGCATTATAATGTAAGCGTTTACTAAGACTCGGTTATTAAAACCGTGTGAGAAAAGGAGAATTTATATGAAAAGAAACAAGTTAAAAGTTTTAAGTATACTTGCATTAAGTGGATTAGCAATTGCTGGTTTAACTGCATGTACTGTAAATGTTAATACAGATCCTACAACAGGACAAACAACTACAACAGCAGCACCTACAACAACTGCTGTTCCAACTGCAACACCTGCGCCTACAACAACTGCTGTTCCAACTACAACAGCACCTGTTAAGGTTATTGATATGCTAGATGTTACAGGATATAAGGAGAACTACACTATTGGTGAGGCATTCACTTTAGCTGGACTTGAAGTAACAAAGATTTATGATAATGGAGATTCAGAAGTAGCTGCAGCTACTGAATATGAAGCAAAGCTATATTCAGATAAAGCTTGTACTACTGAAGCTAATGTTACAGCATTTGCAACAGCCGGAACATATTACCTAAAGATTACATTAGGAACTAAATCAACTATAAAAAATATTACAGTTACAGCAGCACAATATGAGGTAAGACAAATGTTTAATGCATCTGCATTAACTGTCGGTGATATTGCTGCTGATACACAACTATATAATAACCAAGGATTCGTTGTAACAGGCCTTGCGTCAGATTCAAAGAAGATGGCTGTTGAAGCTAATAGTTATCCAGGAGAATCAAGTAATGCAAATGTTGGTGATTATAAGTTTACTAATAGATTAAAACTAAATGGTAGTGCTTTAGGAACTGGAGAAACAGCATTAAATGTTGTAGATGGAGAGGTTACCAATGATCGTGTAATTAAGATTGTTGTACCACAAGCTGCTACAATTAGAATTGCAGCTCGTACAGGAAGTACTGGAAACCCAAGAACACTTGTTTTAACTGACAATGCTAATGTAAATAAAGAAATTGCAGCGTTAGATGATGCAGATATGGATGCAGCATCAGTAGCTGTTGAGGCTGGTACATACTATCTATACAGTAAGAGTTCAGGTATAAATATTTATGGTATTGAATTTGTTTACAGTGTTGATAAGTCTTCAATCCAATATTCAGAGTTAAAGGCTGAGTCTACAAAAACAGAGTTTAATATTAATGATACATATACTACAGAAGGTTTAACAGTTAAAGCATTAAATCAATATGGTGTATGGGATACAATAACTGATTATACTGTCAAAAATGCACAAGGATCAGATGTTGTATTAAATACACCTGGTAATAATGAATTAACAGTTAAGTTTGGAGAATTAGAGACTAAATATACTATTTCAGTTTTAGCTCTTGATGCAAAAACTCAAACATTAACAGTAACTACTCCTGCTAAGGATTTAGTTTATAAGCAAGGTGAAGTATTAAGCTTTACTGATCTAGTTATTACTGCAGTAGATCAATATAATATATCTACTCCAGTTACAGTTACAGAAGCATTAGCATTAGAAACTCCTACCGTTACATATAAGGTTTTCCAAGGTGAGACTGATGTGACAGCAAATTGGGCAACATTATCTGCAGGAAAATATACTGTTAAATTAACATATGATGATGCAACTACTTCATATGAGGTAACAGTTGTTACAAAGGCTAATGCTACATATAATGTACCAAATGTACTTGCCGTTGGAGCTACAGCATTTAATTCATCAATTACAATTAATTATTCTGATGGAACTAATGTAATTGAGTCTGAGGCTGTAAATGTACCTTCATCAACAGAGGGCTATACAACTACATTCTATTCAGACGAGGCTTGTACACAAGCTATTACAATAGCTCAAGCTTCAGCTCAAGCTGGTACTGTGTATGTAAAGGTTGATTATGCAGGATATACTTCAACAGCAGTAGCTGTTACGGTAAAGGTAATCACATCTGAGTCTGCTATAGTTGCCGATTTAGGTGTTGTAAATGGTACAGATTATAAGGGCCAAACATTATATTCTGGAAGCTTAATTACATTAGATGTATTATCTGATTCAACAAAGGGTGAAGCAGCAGATGGAATTAATAATGGTGCTATGACTTTAAAGATAGATAAGTCAACAGGTACAAAGGGTGTTAAGATTACTGCCGCTGTAAATGTTACTTTAACAATTCAATTAAATGCTAGTGGTTCTGGTAAAAAGATTCAAATTGCTAAGGCTGATGGTACTCTAATCAAAGAAGTTACTGTTGACAAGAGCAATACTAACACAGAAGAAACTATTACTCTAAATGCTGGTGAATCAATAATTGTTTATGCAGTAGGTGGCGGAGGAAGATTCGTTGGTGTTATTGCTACTAAGGCTGACTAATTAAAAAATAAATAAGAATAATTGGGATGGATTTATAAAAAATAAGTCCTCCCTTTATTTGGTAAATGAGAGGAAAAAAATATGAAAAAAAGTTTGATATTTGGCTTACCACTTGTAGGCCTTGCATTACTTACTGCTTCATGTCAGGGGACTGATAATCCAACTAGTAATGTTTCAACATCAGAAATACCTACAACAGTTGCAGAAGATGCACTTGCAAGAATAACACTAGATTCAAGTGCTATGAAAACAGCATATTACATCGGTGAAAACATTGACTTTACAGGTTTAAAGGTTACAGCTGTATATGAAAACGGTGAAACAAAAGAGGTTACAAATTATACATATGATGAAACAACCTATGATTCATCTCAAAAAGGTGTATGCTTTGTTAAAATAATATACACTGAAAAAGGCATTACGAAGACAAGAAACGTTCAAGTTGACGTTAAATCAATTCTTGATGACCGAGTATATTTAATAGGACTTTCTTGCTCTGGAGCTAAGAGTGAATATAAGTATCAAGAGCAGCTTGATCTATCAGGTTTACAGGTTGTTGCTCATTATAGTGATGATACTACTAAAACTCTTAACAGCAATGAATACACAGTTGATTCATCAACATTTAACGCAAACATGCGTGGAAACTACGAAATAGTTGTAAAATATTCTGAAACATATTCACAGGCTGGTACGACAGTAACAGCTACAAGAGATGCAGAAACATGCTTTTTTGCTAATGTAATTTTAAATATGGAAAGCATTAGCTTTGCAAGCGGAACATCTATATATTATCAATATGGTGGAATATCTACAAGTGATTGGAAAATTAAGGTTACATACAAAGAGGGAGTAACTGAGGAAATTTCAAAAGGATTTACAACAGATATTTCAACAGCATTTGCAGATTCAACAGTTGCAGGCTCAAAGGATGTTAATATTTCTTATACTTATAATGGAGTTACATGTACTGCAAAAAGAAGATGCATTATTCGTGAAGCAAAGCAAGTCGCTTTATTCGGAGCATTAGAAACTAAGAATGATATTCAAAATGAAGATTATCAATTTGATTCAACATACACCTTATTAAAAGGATATAAGGTCGTAGAAAACCGTCAAGAATGTAATGATCAAATTTTTTCAAAATGTATTTCATTAGATGGTGTAGGTTCTCGTGAGGAAAATGCAATTAGATTAAACGTATCTAATATAACTAAGGTACAATTCTGTGTATCAAGTGAAGAAGGAACAAGCTTTGGCTTATACGATGCAAATGGAAATGCTGTATTTACAGGTGTTGCACCTTCTGAGGTAACAAGATATACAGTTACAGGTCTTTCAAGTGGAACATATTATTTATGGTCTGAGGGTGGCTTAAACGTCTATTACATAGCCACATTTGAATAGGAGGATATTCAATATGAAAAAGAATAAAAAAATTGGGCTTCGTCTTGCTGCATTAAGCATGACTGCTATTGCTGCATTATTAATTGCAGCATGTGATTCAGAGCAAAGCCCAACAACAACAAGCACAGATACTTCTCAAACTACTACTACAACTCCAGTAGTAGAACTAGATCCAATCTACGCTTCTCCAAATGGAAGTTCAGACAATAATGGCTCTAAAGGATCTCCTTATGATATAAGAACAGGCTTTACTAATGTTCAACCTGGTCAAACACTATATCTTTTAGGCGGAACCTATGAACTAAATCAACGTATTTTCCTTGAGGAAACTAGAAGCGGAAAAGCAGGTCAAATGATTAGTGTAAAGGCTTATGATAATCAAGCTGTAACAATTGACTTTTCAGAACAACCAATTGATTCTACTTCAAGAGGTATTCAGGTAAATGGAAACTACTGGTATTTTTACGGAATTGACGTAAAGGGAGCTGGAGATAATGGTATGTATATTGCAGGCTCTTATAATATAGTAGAGAATTGTACATTCCATGAAAATCAAGACACAGGCTTACAAATTGGACGTGCATCCTCTTTACAAGCAAATGTTGCTGATTGGCCTCATAATAACTTAATCAAAAACTGTACATCATATAATAATTATGATTATCAAACATATGGTGAAAATGCCGATGGATTTGCGGCTAAATTAACGTGTGGTGAAGGAAATGTATTTGACGGCTGTATTGCATATCGTAATTCAGATGATGGATGGGATATGTATGCTAAATCAGATTCAGGAAATGTAGGTACTACAGTGTTAATAAATTGTGTATCATTTGAAAATGGTTGGTTGCTTGATAAAACTGCAACTCCTGATGATAGTGATTTGAATGAATATGGTGTTACAACAATGACAACCACTGCTAAGGTGCTAGCAAAGAAGACTAATATGTCATACACAACTCGTGATGGTGATGGTATTGGATTTAAGCTAGGTGGATCTATCATGGAAGGTAATGTAATTGTTGAAAACTGCTTAGCATTTAACAATCGTTTACACGGATTCTCAGATAACTCAAATCCAGGAGTATTATCATTAAGAAATTGTACAGCATATAATAATGCAGTTACACCTAATCCTGAAACAGGAGAGGTTGGACCAAACAGTAATAGCTCTAACAACTTCGACTGTGCAAGAACAGATGGCTCATATAACAACTACTATGGATTATTATCATATACAACAAACCAAACTGATACATTAATTAGCTACAATAATTCAGATGCTTATCGTGGCGCAGTTGGATATTCTATATTTAACCTTGGTCGTAACAAGTATTATGCATTCCAAGAGTATAAGGATGGCTCATCATATGTAGCTGCTAAACTAGGAACTGCATATAATGGAATGTCAGATTCGATTTTTAAAACCGTTAATTTTGCATATAATCCTAATGGAGACAGAACATTACATTCAAAATTAAGAAATGCAGATGGATCTGTTAATATGGGTGATTATCTTGATGTTGCAGATGCAGATTTATTAAAATATTGTGAAGGTAAGCAAATTGGTAGTAAACTAAATTACACAAGTGCTGAACAATATAATCATTATGGATTAACTGATTTTACTGGTACTCAATTAACTGAAACGCAAGTTGCACTTCAAGAGGCAAAAGATGTACTTGAGATTATGTGTAATCCTAATGCAGTATATCAAAATGTTAATTTATTAACTACTGTAAATGGCTGCTCTATTACTTGGGCATCTTCAAACGATACAATCGTTGAATGTGGACGTCCAATGAAGAATAATCCTAATGAATTTGAAACAATTACATCAGTTTCTGGTGTAACATATATTGAAGGTATTATTCACCGTGATAGAGAAAAGGATCAAATGGTTACATTAACCGCAACAATTTCATTAAACGATGAAAAGGTTACAAAGCAATTTAATTTAAATATTAAACGTAATGTACTTGAAATTGGTGCAGTGTCAGGTCTTGAAGACAGATATATTCTTACTCAATTCTCAGATTATAGTTTACCAAAGATAAGTGTATTAAACGCGTCATCATATTCTGGTGAAGAATTAATTGAAGGTATTGATTATCAGGTTGAAAACAGTATATACTACGCAAACTCATCTGCTGATTTTGCATCTGGAAATTATTATGAAATTTCTAAGGTATATACATCATTGGCTGGTGTATATAAGATCAATTATACTATTACATCATTAATAAGCTCTGAGCAATTTGATGTTTCATGCTTCGCATATGTTGTATCTGAAGAGGCTTCAATCGATGTATCAAAGGATGAAGCTGGCTCACCTGAAATTGAATTTAACGTTTCACGTGATGGAGTTCAGGTATCAGCTAATTTCACAAACATTTTAGGAAATCTATATGTTTATGCATCAAGTAATGAAACTGAAACAGCTGCTGAGATTGTATCAAAGGGTAAAGCATACAGCATTACAGACGAAAGCTTAGATGCAATTTATGAAATGCCAAATAATGCAGAATACTATGTTCATGTATGTGTTAACAATAAGAAAAATACAATTGAAAATCCAACTGTATATTCTAAGCAAATTACAATTCAAACAATTTCTACTAATGATGAATTCCATCAATTAGTAACTGGATCAACATCATCAACAGTAATATATTTACTTCAAAATGATCTTGATTTTGCTGGATATAATTGGGAAACTTCTACAGAATCATTTGGTGGATTATTTAATGGTAATGGTAAGGCAATAAAGAATATTACAATTAATGGTAAAGAAAAGAAGGATGCGGCTATTATTTACTGCTTAAAGAAGGGTACTTTAATGAACGTATCATTCGATAATATTACTATTAATGGAGCATCTGGTGTTGCGACTGTTGCTGGTATTGTTGGTCAAATGTGTGGTGGATACATTCACAATGTATCTTTACATAATATTTCTGTAAATGCTCATACAGGAGCTGGTGGACTTGTTGGTCAGGTTACAGGAAATTCAAACTATATTACTCAGGTAAGTCTTGTTAACGATAATCCTTCAATGATTTATGTTACAAATAAGTATTGTGGTGGTATTGTTGGTAATCTTCAAAAGGATACTGCAGAATCACGTGTTTCATTATATGTTTCAGATGTTTATGTAAATGCTGTAATAGGTGATGGAAAGGACGCTGGAGGATATATTGGTGGTGTCATTGGTCGTAATAAGAATGAGTTTGATTGTTATTCAATGACTCTATATCGTTGCGTATTTGAAGGCCAAGTAATGACTGGTAAGGATTATTCTGGTGGTATTTTTGCAGGATGTGATAATGGTGCAGGAAATATTCATATTAATTCATGTGCAGCAAATTGTACGATTCTTCTAAAGGGCGTTCTTCTTGATGGTGTTGCAGCTATGTCAGGAAAGAATGATAGTCCAGTTTGGGGACGTGTTACAAAGGGTGCAGGTACATTTATCTTCACAAATAATTATGGATTATTCTGTGATTCACAATTTGCAACAGAGTATGAAACATTCGCTGAAGACTTCAAGACAAGAGCATTCTTCTATGCAAGATTAGTTCTTGATTTAGAAAATATTTGGAATTTTGACGAGGCTACATGTAAAATCTCATTAAAATCTCCAAGCGAAATATTAGCAAAATAATATAAAATCTAGGAACAGAGACAAAATCTGTTCCTATTTATTTGCATATATTTTAAAAAAGATATATAATGATATCCCAAGCAAAGGAATGATTAAAATGGGACATTTAAAGAATAACTATCATACACACAATAGATTATGTAATCATGCAACTGGAGATGTAGATGATTATGTAAAGAAGGCTATAGCTTTAGGGATGGAGGAATTAGGTCTATCTGACCATGGTCCGGTTCTTACTAGATTTATGTCTAAGGAGATGTTTTTAGAAACATTAAGCTATCGTAATATGAGCTTAGATACGTTTTATAATGTATACTTACCAGAAATAGAACAGGTTAAGGAACAATATAATGAGCAAATTAAGATATATAAAGGACTTGAAATTGAATACATTCAAGGTGAAGAGGAATTCTACAAGGAGTTATTAAGTCGTTTAGATTATATGAATTTAGGGCTTCATTTTTTCAAAGACTCTAATGGTAATATTATTAATAGCTATTGGAACATTAATCACGAAAATGTTATTGAATATGCACTTGCGGCTATAAAGGGTATGTCTACAGGCTTGTTTAAAGTATTAGTCCATCCAGATTTATTTATGTTTGGTTATAAAAACAAGGATGGAAAAAGAGAATTTGATAATGAATGTGTGAAAGCATCTAGAATGATTATTGAAGCTGCAATTAAATATGATTGCTATGTTGAGGTTAACGTTAATGGGCTAAAAAATAGCAAAAAATATAATTCAGATGCATGGTTATATCCATCATATGAATTTTGGAAGCTTGCTTCTGAGTATAAGGATTTAAAAATCATAATTGGTGTAGATGCCCATAATCCAGATGATTTAGATTGCTCTGATATTGACCAGGTACTTGATTTTTGTAAAAGACTTAATCTAAATATTTCTGAGAAAATAGATTTTAAATAAAAGTGCTTAAACGTTTTCATAAACAAAAAAGTCGTACGTTATGATAAGATATATTCGTTAAAGGATGTGGTATATTGCAAACGTATCAAATTGAAGCTATTTCGGAAGGTATTGCTTATGGTAAAGCAATTAATGTACGCAATAACTTTATTATTAAGGATAGCTTATGCTCAAATACCATATTGGAAAAACAACTTTTTAGAAAAGCTGTAAATCAGGTTATCGAGGATTTAGTTAATTTACAAAGTAGTGAGATGTATCATGATGAGGAATTTATTAATGTTCACATTATGATTCTTAATGATCCAACATTATATACCCAGGTTGATGAATTAATTGAAACGAAAAGATATTATGCTGAGAAAGCATTTGATGTTGTAATTTCAAAATATATTAAACAATTTGAAAAAGCCGATTCCTTTTATTTACAGGAACGTGATTTAGATTTTAAGGATATTAGAAATAGAGTATTACAACGTTTAAATCAAAATTATTTTAAAGATGTTGAGGCAGATAAAATAATAATAGTATGTGATGAGCTATATCCATCCTTGCTAATGGAATATAAAAAGAATGTTGCAGGAGTTATATCAAGAAATGGTGGACCAACTAGCCATGGTGCTATTTTATGTAAGGCTAGAGAAATCCCATATATTCTTTCTGATGCTGTAATAAATGATGGTGAGAATATAGTTATAGATTCTAGGCTTAAATCATTATTTGTTGGTGCATCACCTGAAATGATGAAAAAGTATCATGACCTTAAGAATGAAATCAAGCATGATAAAAAAATTGATGATTTTTCGAAATATAAAATAAAGGTTTTAGCCAATGTTAGCACCAATGATGATATAGAAAAGGTTATTGAATACAATATGTATGGAGTAGGGCTTTATCGAACAGAATTTATTTTTATGAATTTAAATCGCCCTTTATCATATGAAGATCAGCTTGAAATATATGGAGAAGCAATTGATTGCTTAAATGGAAAATGTATTACTTTTAGGACATTTGATATAGGTGATGATAAGCAATTACCATATTTAAAGGCTTCTCGTAAGGGTATTGATAATTATAAAAACAATCGTGATCTTTTTTCAGATCAGGTTAGAGCGATGATGAATGCGAATAAGTATTCTAATATTAGGATAATGTTTCCTATGATAGAATCAATTGATGAATTTAAATATTTAAGAGATTGGACATTAAAAATCAAAAGAGAAGAGTTAAATGATAGCTATGTCAAAATTGGTATGATGCTTGAGACAAAGCAGGCACTAGAGCATTTAGAGGATTTTAAGGATATTGATTTTATGTCAATAGGAACAAATGATTTAACTAGTGAGCTGTATCATTTGAATCGAAACGAATTATCACATTATGATCAATACTTAGAAGATCTTGTCATTAATCTTAAAAAGGTAGTTGAGCACTGCAAAAGGTATAATATTGAGCTATCAATATGTGGAGAGATTGCTGGGGTTCCTGAAATAACTAGTAGGCTTTATGAAATTGGGCTTAGAACATTTAGCATATCTACATCTAACGCCAAATCAGTTAATGTTGCGCTTAAAAAATGTTTAAATTTTAAATAATGGATGGTATTTGAAAATATCATCCATTTTCATTTTATTTTCATATTTATTAATTTTTGAATTAATATTATAATATTAATATCAAATAAAAAGAGGGAAGAAAACATGAAAAAGAAAAAAATATTGGTTATGGCAAGCTCTGTTTTGCTAGGAGTAGCATTGGCATCGTGCACTGGAATTAAGGTATCAGACACAACTACAACGATAGCGTCAACTACAACAGTAGCTCCTACCACAACAGTGCCAAGTACAACAGTAGCTCCTACCACAACGGTAGCCCCAACTACAACGGTAACTCCTACCACAACAGTACCAGGTACAACAGTGGCTCCTACAACAACGGTAGCGCCAAGTACAACAGTAGCTCCAACAACTAGTTTACCGATTGAAAGGTATTATACAGTTTCATTTATCACTGATGGAGGAAGTAACCTTGATAACGTTTCTATACTTGAAGGCAATTGTCTAAATAGACCAAATGAACCTACAAAGGAAGGCTATACATTTGGAGGATGGTACAAAGATTCAAACTTAACGATAGAATATGACTTTAACACTCCAATAACAGGGGATATAAGCTTATATGCTAAATGGAATTTAGTTGATAATGAAAAAATTACTGTTGTATTTATGGATGGAGATACTAATATTGGTTCTCAAGAATTAGATAAGAATAGTACAGTTACTGAAATAGCTGCTCCTATTCATAATGGATATGAGTTTTTGGGATGGTATGAATCACTTGATGATTTAAATCCATTTGATTTTACTACTCAGATTAATACTTCAATAGTTTTGTATGCTAAGTATAATGAAATTGTTAATTCGGAAGAATTATTATTTGACAGCTATAATGAAGGAATTCAAGCCGCATGGCCAGAAGGAAAAGTATCTTCAGCTAAAGCCTATTATAAACTATCAGGTTCAACAGAATATGTTAAGGTTGATTCTAATTTGATTAGAGTTGATTCTTCAAAACCTAACGTTGGATTAGTAGATATCGTGGGATTAAAGGCAGGAACTTACGACATTAAAATAATCTCTGGAGATGGTGTGGAATATACAGCATCAGGAATCGAGGTTGAAGGCTATGATAGATCAGGCTATGCTCATTTCAAGTATTCAGAAGGTATTGGAGCGTATAATAATGATGGAACATTAAAATCCAATGCAATTGTTGTGTATGTTACAGAAAGCACAAAGAATACGGTTAGTGCTACTATTAATGGCAAAGTATATACAGGCTTAGTTGCAATTTTGAATGCTCAGTCTTCATCATCGAATCCTATTCCAATAAATATTAGAATAATTGGAAAGGTAAGCGCAGACACATGGAATCAAATTGATTATAAAGAAATGTATAATCTTAAAGTCGGAAGTAAACTTACTCCTGATCAAATCGTTGATAAAAATGGCAAATCTATTCCAAAATCTAATTATACAGAATCAGAAATAATCAGTAATGGATATAATACATTACAAGGTAAATATGAGCAGATTAAAGGCATTACCAATCGAATTAAATATGATAGCAGTAAGTTAGAATTTGATTCATATTATAATATGGTTGATGTAACTGCAGCTAAATATATAACTGTTGAAGGAATTGGCTCAGATGCAATGGCATTCCAATGGGGATTTACTTGGAAAAACTCTAGTAGTATTGAAGTAAGAAATATTACCTTTGATGATTATACTGAAGATGCTTGTAGCTTTGAGGGTTCAGATGATTCAACTACCATTTCAGGATTTAAAACAGGTAATATTTGGATTCACAATAATACATTTAATGAAGGAATAAATTATTGGGACGTTTGTTCAGAGCAGGATAAGCATGAGGGTGATGGAGCAACAGATTTTAAGAAAAATGCATTTATTACAGTTTCTTATAATCATTATTATAAAAATCATAAAACAGGTCTTGTTGGAGGCTCTGACAGTCAGCATACCGCTTGCTTAACGTATCATCATAATTTTTATGATCAGTGCTCAAGTCGTTTACCACTTGGCCGTCAAGCAAATATGCACATGTATAATAACTATTATTATAAATCATCTGGAACAAATATGTCCCTAAGAGGTGGTGCGTTTGCTTTGGTTGAAGGATGCTATGTAGAATCATGTAATAATCCATTTGAGGTTAAGTCAAATGCTGCAGTTAAGCTATATAATAGTATTGTTGAAAATTGTAAGGAAACAAATCAATCTACTGTGGTTACATCAAGAGAAGAAAGGGTAGAAAATGGTAATGTATACGACCCTAACTTTGATACTAATCCAGAAATATTCTATTATGATAGTGTAAATAAGAAATCAAATGTTTCATATTTAACTACAGCGCAAAAAGCAAAGGAAGATTGTGTTGCATATTCTGGAGTTCATAAGATAACATTGTCTAGTGAAACAGTAGTTTCAACTAAGTATACTGTTTCGTTTGAGGTTAATGGTGGTAATGCTATTGATTCTATTGAAGTAAAAGAAGGCTCTACAATCGTTTGTCCAACTCCTATCAAGGTAGGCTATGATTTTGTTGGATGGTATTTGGATAGTGATTTAACCAATGCCTTTATAAGCACATCAGAGATTACTTCAAATATAGTATTGTATGCTAAATGGAAAGAAGCTGTAGAAGAGGTTTGGACAACAATCGTTAATGAGAATTTTGGTAATACTGCTACAATTGGTACTCAACCAGTAACAGATGCATTTTATTATAATTGTGGAAGCTCAGATGTTGACAGTACAACTAATAATCTAAACATTGCTAATGGCGTTTTAAATATATATGATCAAAGTACAGTCACTACATATGGATATTATAAGCTAGGAAATACTATAACATCTGGTAAAGTAAAGGTGAGTGTAGATATGACTTGTCCATTAAGTGGAAAATGGTCAATGCTTCATTTCCTAGGTGATGACAAGGATTTAAGTGTTAGAACAAATCCTGATAAGAAATTAACATATTACTATTATGATTCTAATAATCAAGAGGTTTATGGTAGTACCTTAGTAAATTATAAAGCAAATGAGAAGTTTACAGTCGAATTATTGCTAGATCTTGATGCCGGCATAGCTTCAATCACAATCAATGGTACTTCAATGACAGTGGAAGGATTCATGCTTGAATGCTTCGATGGAATAATGCTACAAACAGCAGGCTCAGCCTCAAGAAATTTTTCAATCGATAATTTTGTAATTCAAATAGCATAGTAACAAAGTCTATCGTTTAATGCGGTAGGCTTTTCTTTATATATGTTTTTTAGTAAAAAATGTCTAAAAATGACGAATGAAAATTGAAGTATTATATAGCAGGTGCTATACTATAAGCAAAGGAGGAAAAGTATGAAGGAAAATACATCTATAAGAATGAATAAGATTTTAATTATTCTTTCAGCAATAACATTAGCCTTTGTTGGAATTGGCGCTGCACGATTACTTGATATGGGAAGCGTAAGTACAAGTGATGAAATCCAAAATATAATAATATCAATCATATGTTATGGATTAACAATTTCAAGTGCGGTTTTATTGATTATTAATTCCTTAAAAAATAAGGTTGGACTAAATGAAAACAAATTACCTATAATTTTGTATTTATTGAGTCAGGCTATTTCAGGATTTAATCAATTTTATCAAAACAGTTCATTTACAACTCTAATTCCATTTGCTATTGTTATAGTTACAATTATTTTTTATGTTCTAGCGATAAAAAATAAAAAATTTAATATGTGCTTATTAGTATTTTTGTCAATTCTTGCGGCTTTAGCATTTGCCAATATGTGGTCTAGTGCTACTTCATTAGGAGATGTGACAATTACCTTAGCACTAGCTAGTATAATATGTTTAGGAAAAGAGGAGAAAACAGAATGAAAAAAAATAGTAATCTTGGATTTGTAATTGCATCCATAGTTGTAGCAATTTTAGCCTTTGCTGCTTTATGCTATGGATATGGCTTAGTTGGAGAAGAGGTTAAAGCACCATTTAGATTTAATAACATTTTCTTTTGGGTGGGTATAATAATATATATAGCATTAGTTTTAGTTTGTTATCTTATGAAAAAAAGCACAATGGTTGTTCTTATACCAACTTTAATATTATTTGTTACAACAAGCCTTACATTAGGCTTTGTGAGTACGGCTTTATCTAATGGTGGTGAAAGTCAAAATACATCAGTATTAAGTATATTAGTTACAGGCTTCCTTGTAGTATCGTTAGTATTTGCTTTTAAAGGAAAAAAATGGGCAGCTATTACGGCTATAGTATTACTTGCGTTAAATATTTACGGAAATTATGCAATTGTATCAGGTGTTGCCGGATTAAGAACTGCACTTCCTTCTTCAGCAGAAACTTTGAATGATACTTATCTAGGCCTTGAACATATGATATTTTCAAATATTGCAACATATGCTTCATTAATTGTTTATTTTGTTGGCTTACTTGTTAAAAAGGTTGAGTCTAAAGAAACAGAAGAAGTTTCAGAATAGTAGTTTATTGCCACTCTTTTTAGGGTGGTTTTTTTATGTAAAAAATAATTTTAAAAAAAGTATTGCATTCTCTTGAATCTTATGTTAAAATTAAAAAGACTCAGGAAATGGGTTGGCTGTGAAGTGGAAGGTTGCCGATACACCGTTAAGCGTTGTCATTAGATGTTGAGGGTTTTTCCATGGAGCAAGTCTATACATTGGATTATAGGCGAAAGGAGTTATTAAAATGGCAAAAGAAAAAATTAGAATTCGTTTAAAATCTTATGATCACAGATTATTAGATCAATCTGCAAAGAAGATCGTTGACAGTGTTAAGAAGACAGGTTCAACAGTTAATGGACCAATTCCTCTTCCAACAGAAAAGGAAATCTTCACTATCTTACGTTCTCCTCACGTTAACAAGGATTCACGTGAGCAATTTGAAAGAAGAACTCATAAGAGATTAATCGAAATTGTGGAACCAACTCCACAAACTATGGACGCTTTAATGCACATTGATCTACCTTCTGGTGTAGATATCGTATTAAAGAAGTAATTAATATTTATTAGAAAGAAAGGTGTAAACTCATGGCTAAGGGAATCTTAGGTAGAAAATTGGGCATGACTCAAATTTTCGATGCAGAGGGAAATCTTATCCCTGTAACTGTCATTGATTGTTCACAAAACGTTGTTCTTCAACAAAAGACTGTTGAAAATGATGGATATGTAGCAACTCAAGTTGGTTACGAAGACAAACGTGAAAGCTTATCAAACAAGCCTGAAAAGGGACATGTTGCTAAGGCTGAAACTGCTCCTAAGCGCTTCATTAAGGAAATTCGTTTTTCTGTACAATGTGGCGAAAACGAGCTAGCTTCTTATAACGTTGGTCAAGAGATTAAATGTGATATTTTTACAGCTGGTGAAGTTGTAGACGTTACTGGTACTTCAAAAGGAAAAGGATTCCAAGGTACTATTAAACGTTATAATCATCATCGTGGACCTATGGGTCACGGTTCAGGTGCTCACAGAATCGTTGGTTCAATGGGACCTATTAAAGGTAATATGAAGGGTAAGAAGATGCCAGGACATATGGGTCACGAAACAGTTACTCTTCAAAATTTAACAATTGCAGTAGTTGACGCTGAAAGACAATTAATTTTAATTAGAGGAAATGTTCCAGGTCCTAAATCTGGTCTAGTTGAAATTAAAACAGCAGTTAAGTCTTGCAAATAATTAATTATTAGTAGAAAGGAGATTTATTATGCTTAGCATTGCATTATTAAATCAAGCTGGAAAAACTTTAAAGACAGTTGAACTAAACGAAGAAGTATTCGGCATTGTACCTAATCAACAAGTAATTTATGATGTTGTAAACGCTCAAAGAGCTGCTATGCGTCAAGGTACTCATGATACTTTAAACCGTACTGAAGTTCGTGGTGGTGGTAAGAAGCCTTGGAGCCAAAAGGGAACTGGACGTGCTCGTCAAGGATCAATCCGTGCTCCTCAATGGAGAGGTGGAGGTACAGTATTCGGACCTACTCCTAGAAGCTACGCTGTTAAGGTTAACAAGAAGGTACGTCAATTAGGCTTAAAGTCAGCTTTATCATATAAAGTACAAGAAAACAAATTTACATTAATTGATGATTTAAAGTTTGAATCAATTAAGACAAAGAACTTTATTGAGTTCTTAAACAATATCAAGGTAGAAGGAAAGGTTATGGTTATCGTTTCTGATTTAACTGAAGAAGTAGTTCTTTCAGCAAGAAACTTACCAAACGTATTCGTATGCCCTGCAGATCATTCAAGTGTTTATGACATTTTATGTTATGACAAGCTAGTTATGACTGAATCTGCTAAACAATATTTCGAGGAGGTTCTAGCATAATATGGAATTAAAATTTTATGATATCATTAAAGAACCAATTATCACTGAAAAGTCAATGCAATTAAAGGAACAATTCAATAAGTATACTTTTAAAGTTGCAAAGGACGCAAACAAAATCGAAATTAAGAACGCTGTAGAAGCTTTATTCAATGTTAAGGTTTTAAGCGTTGCTACAATCACTGTATTACCAAAGAATAAGAGAGTTGGCCAATATGCAGGAAAGACTGCTGGATATAAGAAGGCAATCTGCAAATTAGCTGAAGGTAATAAGATTGACGCATTTGAATTATAATTATAGGAGGAAATTCTAATGGCTATTAGAGTATATAAGGCTACATCAAATGGTAGACGTAATATGTCAGTTTCGACATATGAAGAAATTACTACATCAACTCCTGAGAAGTCACTTTTAGCTCCAATTAAGTCTAAAGGTGGACGTAATAACACTGGTCATGTAACAGTTCGTCATCAAGGTGGCGGTGTTAAGAGAAAATACCGTGTTATTGATTTCAAGCGTAATAAGGATGGTATTCCTGCAAAGGTTGCAACTATTGAGTATGATCCAAACAGAAGTGCAAACATTGCATTATTAGTTTATGCTGATGGTACTAAGACTTATATCTTAGCTCCTAAGGGATTAGAAGTAGGACAAACAGTTACATCTGGAGAGGGTTCTGATATTAAAGTAGGTAATGCTTTAGTAATTAGCCAAATCCCAGTTGGTACATTAATTCACAATATCGAATTACATCCAGGAAAGGGTGGACAATTAGTACGTAGTGCTGGTACATCTGCTCAAATCCTAGGACGTGAGGAGAAATATGTTCTTGTAAGATTAAGTTCTGGCGAGGTTCGTAAGATTTTAGGTACTTGCCGTGCTACAATCGGTGTTGTTGGTAATGAAGAGCATGAACTAGTTCGTATCGGTAAGGCCGGTCGTGCTAGACATATGGGACTTCGTCCAGAAGTACGTGGTTCTGTTATGAACCCTAACGATCACCCTCATGGTGGTGGTGAAGGTAAAGCACCTATCGGACGTAAGGCTCCTCTTACTCCTTGGGGCAAGAAAGCTCTTGGAGTTAAGACTCGTGATTCTAAGAAATCTTCTAACAAGTTAATTGTTCGTAGAAGAAATCAAAAATAATTTTAATCGGTAGAAGGAGGACACGTCATGGCTCGTTCAATTAAAAAAGGACCATTTTGCGATGAATCTTTAATGAAGAAGGTTGAAGCGCAAAATGCCGCTCATGAAAATAAAGTAATTCAAACATGGTCTCGCCGTTCAACTATTTTCCCAGCATTCGTTGGTCACACTTTTGGTGTTTATAACGGTAGAGAGCATACACCTGTTTATGTAACAGAGGACATGGTAGGACATAAGCTTGGAGAATTCGCTCCAACTCGTACATACCATGGACACGGTGCTGACGATAAGAAGGCATCAAGATAATTAGTAGGAGGAAATAAACATGGAAGTTAAAGCTATAGCTAAAAATGTTCGCGTTACTCCTAGTAAAGCTCGTCTTGTTGTTGACATGATTCGTGGTAAGAATGTTAATGAGGCTTTTGCAATATTAAAGCTAACAAATAAGAACGCTTGCGAGGATGTAAGCAAAGTATTAAAATCTGCATGCGCAAATGCAGTAAACAATAACGGTTTAGATATGTCTAAGCTATTCGTAAAAGAAATTTACGTATGTGATGGATTAAGAATGAAGAGAATGTCACCACGTTGTAAGGGTCGTGGAGATGTTATCACTAAGAGACTTTCAAGTATCACTTGCGTAGTTGCTGAAAGAGATTAATCAAGGAGGAAATCACATGGGTCAAAAAGTAAGTCCAGTCGGACTACGTGTTGGTATCAATCGTGAATGGGACGCATCTTGGTATGCTAACAAGAATGAGGTAGCTGATCTATTATTAGAGGATTTAAAAATCCGTAAGTACCTTGAAAAGGTATATGCTAAGGCTGCTGTTTCACGTATTCTTATCGAACGTGTTAAAGGCGCAAAAAAGGATCGCGTTAAAATTGCACTATACACTGCTAAACCAGGTGTTGTAATTGGTCGCGAGGCTGAAACTAAGAATAAAGTTGTTAAAGAACTTGAATATTTAACAAAGAAAGAAATTTCTTTAAATGTTGTTGAGGTTAAGAAACCTGAATTAGACGCTACATTAGTAGCTAAGTCTATTGCTGAGCAACTAGAGGCACGTGCATCTTTCCGCCGTGTACAAAAGGTTGCTATTCAAAGAGCTTTAAAGGCTGGTGCTAAGGGTGCTAAGACTTTAATTGCTGGTCGTCTAGGTGGAGCTGAAATGGCTCGTTCAGAAGGTTACAATGAGGGTCAAGTTCCTCTACAAACTCTTCGTGCAGACGTTGACTATGCAGTTGCAGAAGCTCATACTACTTATGGAAAACTTGGTGTTAAGGTTTGGATCTATAAGGGTGAAGTATTAGGAATGAAGAATATTAAGCATGAAGAACAAACTCGTCCTAATAAAAACGCTAAAGCTCCAAAAACTGAAAAGCCAGGAAAAAGCGCTAAAGGAGGTAATTAATTATGTTATTGCCTAAAAGAGTTAAGTATCGTCGTCCTCACCGCGTATCATACGAAGGTAAGGCAAAAGGTGGCACTGAAGTAGTATTCGGTCAATTTGGTTTAAGAGCACTTGAAGGTGCATATATCACTAACAACCAAATCGAGGCTGCTCGTATCGCTATTACTCGTTATATGAATCGTCAAGGACAAGTATGGATTAAGGTATTCCCACACTTATCTAAGACTAAAAAACCTCTTGCAGTACGTATGGGTTCTGGTAAAGGTTCACCAGACCAATGGGTAGCTGTAGTAAAGAAGGAAGTAATTTTATTTGAAGTTGGTGGTGTTTCTGAGGAAATCGCTCGTGAAGCATTACGTTTAGCTTCTCATAAGCTTCCAATCAAGACTAAAATTGTTAAGAAGGAGTGTGCTGAATAATGAAAAATTCTGAAATCAGAAATTTATCAGTTGAAGAATTAAATAAGCAAATCGCTGATTTAAAGGCTGAATTATTTAACCTTAAGCTTCAGTCATCTCTTAATCAATTAACTAATACTGCAAGAATTAGTACAGTTAAGAAGACAATCGCAAGAATGAAGACTATCCTTGCTGAAAAGTCTGCTAAGAAGGAGGACTAAAACATGCAAGAACGTAACAATCGTAAGACATTTACAGGTGTTGTAGTATCTACTAAGATGGATAAGACAATCGTTGTATCTGTTGATACTTATAGAAAGCATAGATTATACGGTAAACGTGTTAAATCATCTACAAAATTTCATGCTCATGATGAAAACAATACTGCTAAGCTTGGCGATGTTGTAACAATCATGGAAACTAGACCTTTATCAAAGACTAAGCGTTTCGTTTTAGTTAAGATTGAGAAGTCTAAAGAAAACATTTAGTTCCTGAAAGGAGGTACTCTCATGGTTCAACAAGAAACTAGACTTGCAGTAGCTGACAATTCAGGTGCTCGTGAGTTATTAATTATTAAGATTTTAGGCGGTGCACTACATAGATACGCTAACGTTGGTGATATCGTAGTTTGCTCTGTTAAGAAAGCATCACCAAATGGAGCAGTTAAGAAAGGTGATGTAGTTAAAGCTGTAATCGTACGTACAAAAGCTGGATTAAGAAGAAATGATGGTTCATACATTAAGTTCGATGAAAATGCTGCAGTTATTATTCGTGAAGATTTAACTCCACGTGGAACTCGTATTTTCGGACCAGTAGCTCGTGAACTTCGTGATAAGAATTTCATGAAAATCGTTTCTTTAGCTCCTGAAGTACTATAATAGGAGGTGCACTTATATGCAAATTAAGAAGGGTGACACAGTCGCTGTTATCGCTGGTAAAAATAAATTTACAGTAGATAAGAAGGGAAACAAGACTCAAACAACTGGTAAGGTTTTAGAGGTTTTCCCTGCTAAGAATAAGGTAATCGTTGAAGGCGTAAACAAGGTTAAGAAGCATTTAAAGCCTACTCAACAAAATCAATCTGGTAGCATTGTTGAAGTTGAAGCTCCAATTGACGCTTCTAACGTTATGCTATTAGATCCAAAGACTAAGACTCCTACTCGTGTTTCTATCGTTACTAAGGAAGATGGAACAAAGGTTAGAGTTTCTAAGAAGTCTGGACAAGAAATCAAGTAATTTCCAAGAGAGGAGGTAAACATTTATGAATCGTTTACGTGAAAAATATGAAAATTCTGTTAAAGCAGAATTATGTAATAAATTCAATTATACATCAAACATGCAAATCCCAAAGATTGACAAGATCGTTATTAACATGGGTTGCGGTGATGCAGTAGCAAACTCAAAGGTTTTAGACGAGGCTGTTGAGGAATTAACTCAAATTACTGGTCAAAAGCCTCTTATTACTAAGGCTAAGAAGTCAATTGCAAACTTCAAACTTCGTGAAGGTATGCCTATTGGTTGCAAGGTTACACTACGTGGTGAAAGAATGTATGAATTCTTTGATAAGCTTATTTCTATAGCTTTACCTCGTGTACGTGATTTCCGTGGTATTTCTGCAAATTCTTTTGATGGCCGTGGTAATTATACTCTAGGTGTAAAGGAGCAATTAATCTTCCCAGAAATCAACTTCGATAAGGTTAAGAAGATTCGTGGTATGGATATTGTTATCGTTACAACTGCAAAAACTGATGAAGAAGGTCGTGCCTTATTAAGCTTAATGGGTATGCCTTACAGTAAAAAGTAGAAAGGATAAAAACTATGGCAAAAAAATCTCAAATTGCTAGAAATCATAGAAAAGCAAAGTTCGCAGTTCGTGAATATACACGTTGCGAAAGATGTGGTCGTCCACATGCTGTTTATGGCAAATTTAAATTATGCCGTGTTTGCTTCCGTGAATTAGCTTACAAGGGTCAAATCCCTGGAGTTAAAAAAGCAAGCTGGTAATTCATTAATAAAATTATTTTTTCCGAGTTTATGGAAGGAGGAACAAACATATGGTTATGACAGATCCAATTGCGGATATGCTAACTCGCATTAGAAATGCGAATAAGATGCATCATGAAACAGTTGAAATGCCTGCGTCTACATTAAAGACAGCTATTCTTAATGTATTAAAGAACGAAGGATTCATCGTTGATTTCGTGACTAAATCTGAAAATAATAAGAGCGTTACTACTGTAACTTTAAAGTATACAGATACTAACGAAAGAGTAATTAAGGGCCTAAAGAGAATTTCAAAGCCAGGTCTAAGAGTTTATGCTCAAGCAGACGAAATTCCTACTGTATTAAATGGTTTAGGAATTGCAGTTATTTCAACTTCAAAGGGTGTAATGACTGATAAGGAAGCTCGCAAGAACAAAATCGGCGGCGAAGTATTGGCTTACATTTGGTAATTTAACAGGAGGTGTTTTAAATGTCTCGTATCGGGAACAAGTTAATCAATCTACCTGAGGGTGTTACAGTAAGCCAAAATGGTAATGTAATTACTGTAAAAGGACCTAAGGGTGAATTAAGTAGTGAAATTAACAGCAATATCGAGGTTGTTGTTGATGGACAAAGCGTTTCTGTAAAACGTCCTAATGATACAAAGGAAATGAAGACAATTCATGGTACAACTCGTGCTAACTTAAATAACATGATTGTTGGTGTATCAAAAGGCTTTACAAAAACACTTGAAATTGTCGGAGTAGGATACCGTGCTTCATTAAAGGGTAATACTTTAGTTGTAGCTGCAGGATATTCTCACGATGTAGAATTAGAAATTCCAGAAGGAATTAAAGTTGAGCTTCCTAAAAACACACAAGTTGTTGTTAGTGGTATTAACAAACAAGTTGTTGGTCAATTTGCGGCAAACGTTCGTGCAGTACGTGAACCAGAGCCTTATCTAGGTAAGGGTATTCACTACTCTGATGAACATATTCGTCGTAAAGAAGGAAAGACAGCTAAGAAGTAATAGAAAGGAGTGCTAAAAAATATGATTAGTAAAGTATCAAGAAATGTTAAACGTCAAGAAAGACATTTAAGAATCCGCCAAACACTAAAGGGAACAGCTGAAAGACCTCGTCTTAATGTATTCCGTTCAAATAAGCAAATCTATGCTCAAATTATTAATGATGTTAATGGCCAAACTTTATGTAGCGCTTCTTCACTAGACAAGGAATTAGCTTTGACAAATGGTGCTAACGTAGAAGCAGCTGCTTCAGTTGGTAGCCTTATTGCAAAGCGTGCTCTAGCTGCTAACATTAAAGTTGTAGTATTCGACCGTGGTGGATATTTATATCACGGACGTGTTAAGGCATTAGCTGACGCTGCTCGTCAAGCTGGCCTAGAATTCTAATAAGGAGGATTTCTCATGCGTAAAGAACGTGAACCTAAAGATTTAGAACAACCAGAGTTTGAAGAGCGTGTTGTAACAATCAACCGTGTAACTAAGGTTGTTAAAGGTGGTCGTCGTTTCCGCTTTGCTGCTCTAGTTGTTATTGGAGATAGAAAAGGAAACGTAGGATTTGGTTCAGGAAAGTCAAACGAAGTTCCTGATGCAATCAAGAAGGCTGTCGAAAATGCAAAGAAGAATATGATCTTCGTTCCTACTGTAAATACAACAATTCCTCATACAGTAACAGGTCAATATGGTGCAGGAAAGGTTTTATTAAGACCAGCTGCAGCCGGAACAGGAGTTATCGCTGGTGGTCCAGTACGTGCCGTACTAGAGCTTGCTGGTGTTAGTGATATCTTATCAAAGGTATTAGGATCTAGAACTCCAATTAACATAGTAAGAGCAACATTTGAAGGACTTAAGTCTTTAAACACTGTTGAACAAGTAGCTGCTCGTCGTGGAAAAACAGTTGAAGAAATTTTGGGGTAATCGAATATGAAATATGAAATTACATTAATTAAATCAATTAATGGCGCTAAGCCAAACCAAATTAAAACAGCTAAAGCTTTAGGATTAAAGAAGCTTGGCGATACTGTAGTAAAAGAGGAAAATGAAGCTATTAGAGGTATGATTATCACTATAGCTCACTTAGTAAAAGTAGTAGAAAAATAAGAGGAGGTGCCTTTAAATGTTAAATCAATTAAAGCCAGTTGAAGGTGCAAGACATTCTAGAAAACGTAAGGGTCAAGGTATCGGTAGCGGTTTAGGAAAAACTGCTGGTCGTGGACAAAAGGGACAAAACAGCCGTTCAGGTGGTGGAGTTCGCCCTGGATTTGAAGGAGGACAAATTCCTTTCTTCCAACGTTTACCAAAGCGCGGATTTAAAAACGTTAACCGTAAAGAATATGCTGTTATTAATCTTTCAGATTTAAACGTATTCGAAAATGGAACTGAAGTTACACTTGAAACTTTAATTAAAGCAGGTCTTGTTAAGAAGACTTTTGATGGTGTTAAGGTTTTAGGAAACGGAACTTTAGAGAAGAAACTTACAGTTAAAGCTTCTAAGTTTTCAGCATCTGCAGAAACTGCAATTAAGAATGCTGGTGGAACTGTTGAGGTGATCTAATTTGAACAAATTAAAAAGAATTTTCAGCAATCCTGATATAATCAAAAGATTAGCTTTTACATTCTTAATTTTACTTGTATTCAAATTAGGTACTTATATTCCAGTTCCTTTAATCGATACAAATAGTATCAGTCAAGTACTTGCAGGAAATGATTTTCTAACAATTTTAAATACCTTCTCAGGTGGAGGATTATCATCTTTCTCAGTACTTTCGTTAGGTATTTCACCTTACATTACTTCATCTATCGTTGTTCAAATGCTAGCAATGATTATTCCTGCTATGAAGGAATGGCAGGAAATGGGTGAACAAGGAAAAGCTAAGACAAATCGTATTACTAGATATATTACGATTGCAATAGCTTTAATCCAAGCATTAGCTTTACTATTCTCCCTTGGCTCAAGACCAGAGAATATTTTAGCTAACTCTGCATTAGCATTTGGTAGTAAGTGGTTCATATATATTTATATGGCAATCGTTATTACTGCCGGTTCTGCATTCACTATGTGGCTTGCAGATTTAATTACGAAGCATGGTATTGGTAATGGATCTTCAATGATTATCTGTGCCGGTATCGTATCATCAATACCTTCTATGTTCTCTACTTTATATAGTTCATATTTAGGTAGTGCCTTTACAGGTGGAAATTTAGCAAAGTATATTACTGTTGTAGTATTATATGTAGCTATGATTGTTGCCGTTGTATACTTTGAGGCTGCAAAAAGAAAAATTCCTGTACAATATGCAAACCGTTCAAGTAACGAAAACTCTGATATTCCTGTTAAATTAAACAGCGCCGGAGTTATTCCAGTAATCTTTGCATCAACATTGATGTCAATCCCTCTAACTATTGTTGGTATGTTGGGATATACAACTGATTCATCATCTGGTGCATATTGGATGGATCAAATCTTTAGTTCAAGTAAGCCAATAGGTATGGCATTGTACATTGTATTAATTATTTTCTTCTCATATTTCTATGCGTTCTTAACAATAGATCCCGAGAAGATTGGTGATAATTTATCTAAACAAAATGCGTTTATCCCTGGTTATAAGCCTGGTGAAGAAACTAAACGTCAAATTTCAAAAGTCCTATTCCGTGTTACAACAATTGGATCAATTGGTCTAGCATTCTTAGCTTTAGTACCAATTATTACTGGTTTAATTTTCGGTTTAGGATCTACTGTAACAGTAGGAGGAACAAGCTTATTGATTATCGTTGGTGTTGCGATTGAAACATTCAATCAAATTGAAGCACAATCTGAAAATGATTCATACGATAAATTAATTGGCTAGTTTGGAGGATTATAATGCGTATTTTAATTATGGGTCGTCCTGGTGCTGGTAAAGGTACTCAGGCGGCAAATATTAAAGAATATTACGGTATCCCTCATATTTCAACTGGAGATATGTTTAGAGCCGCAATTAAAGAAGGAACAGACCTTGGAAAGCTAGCTCAAAGCTATATGGAAAAGGGTGCTCTTGTTCCTGATGAAGTAACTATAGGTATTGTAAAGGAAAGACTTTTAAAGGATGACTGCAAAAAAGGCTTCCTATTAGATGGATTCCCAAGAAACGTTCATCAAGCAGAAGAGCTTGATAAATTCATGAATGCTGAAGGCATTAAGCTAGATGCTGTTTTAGATGTTAACGTAGATTCAAGTATACTTATTCGTCGTATTGTTGGTCGTCGAGTATGTAAGACTTGTGGTGCTACATACCATATAGAGTTTAATAAGCCTAAAAAGGATGGAATTTGTGATAATTGTGGAACAGCTTTAATCCAAAGAGCTGATGACACTATTGAAACAGCTGGTAGTCGCTTGGATGTATATGACAAGCAAACAGCTCCATTACTTGCTTATTACAACGAACAAAACTTACTAAAAACAGTTAATGGAGATCAAGACTTTAATAAGGTATTTGAAGATATCAAAGCTGTACTTGCAAAGTAATGATTTACTATTAATAATAGATAAAATCTATTAATTCGGAAAAAATAATTTATTAGGAGCACTTAACATTGAACATTTAAAGAAAATATATTATAATTTATATGTTTGAGTTCATGTTAGGTGTATCCTTCTACTTATTTCGAATTTGATGAGCTTTATTTATCATTTAGTAAGTTAGCTGGTGTTCATTAAATCGTTCACTCGATTTTCGGTCCTTTAATAAGCTTCATGACACTAGCTAAAACCTAATGCTGGTACAGAGTTAAGGTTTTATCAGATTATGGACCACTGTTACTTGTGATAAATTCTAAGAATATGATTATTCATTCGTTTTTGTTGTAAAGAAGACGGTAAAATGATTCTGACAACACTTTTAATTCGGAGGCAAAATGGCAAAGGATAATATAATTGAAATGGAAGGTAAAGTCCTTGAGGTTTTACCTAATACACAATTTATTGTACAACTTGAAAATGAACATCAAGTTTTAGCCCACGTTTCTGGTAAAATCCGCATGAACAACATACGCATTTTACCAGGTGATAAGGTAACTGTAGAGTTATCAACATATGATTTAACACGTGGAAGAATCACTTACAGACGTAAGTAAAACATATTTGGAGGTATATAAAGATGAAAGTTAGACCATCAGTAAAACCTATTTGTGACAAATGTAAAGTGATTAAGCGCAAGGGCCGTGTAATGGTTATTTGCGAAAATCCAAAACATAAACAGAGACAAGGTTAAAATTAGGAGGTGCGAGTAAATTATGGCACGTATTGCAGGAATAGATATTCCAAGAGATAAGAGAATTGTTGTTGCACTTCAATACATTTATGGTATTGGAAATACAACAGCTGAAAATATTTGTAAAGCTGCGGATGTATCTGTAGACATTCGTACAAAGGACCTAACTGAGGAACAAGAAGGACGTATTCGTCAAGAAGTTGCTAAGTATAAGGTTGAAGGAGATCTTCGTCGTGAAGTTGCTCTTAACATTAAGCGCTTAATGGAAATTGGATGCTATAGAGGTATCCGCCATCGTAGAGGATTACCAGTTCGTGGACAAAATACAAGAAACAATTCACGTACTCGTAAGGGACCTAGACATACAGTCGCTAACAAGAAGAAAGCAAACTAAGGAGGTAAATAATAATGGCAAATGTTTCAAAACGTCGTACTAAGAAGAACATACCAGTAGGTGTTGCTCATATTCATTCGACTTTTAATAATACAATTGTTACTATCACTGATTTAGCAGGTAATGCAATTTCTTGGTCATCTGCCGGTGCACTAGGATTTAAGGGAAGCCGTAAGTCAACTCCATTTGCTGCTCAAATGGCTAGTGAGGCTGCTGCTAAGGCCGCTATCCTTTCTGGAGTTCAAAAGGTAGAAGTTTCAGTTAAGGGACCTGGTCCAGGTCGTGAGGCTGCAATTCGTTCACTACAAGTTGCAGGTCTTGAAATTACTGCTATTAATGATGTAACACCAGTTCCACATAATGGTTGTCGTCCACCAAAACGTCCACGTGGATAGTGATAAATTAAAATAATTTAAGAGGAGGCCCACATTATGAAGGATTTGAAATTCTTAAAACCAAAAACTAGCATCGAAGAATTATCTGCTGATGGTAGCTATGGAAAATTTGTTATTTCTCCACTTGAAAGAGGATTTGGAGATACAATAGGTAATTCATTACGTCGTATTTTATTATCTTCTTTACCAGGTGCTGCGTTTGTTAATTTCAAAATGAATGGTGCTCAACATGAATTCCAATCAGTTGATGGCATTGTTGAAGATGTAATTACAATCGTTTTAAATCTTAAGAGAGTTGTTCTATCTGTTGATTCAGATGATTATGATTTTGAAACAACAGTAGAAATTCATAAGAGCGAAGGAGAAGTAACAGCTGCAGATATCATTCATGGTAATGAGGTAACTGTGGTTAACCCTGATCAACACATTTGTACTGTTGCAAAGGGTGGAGAATGTGATATGGTTCTTACTGTTCGCCGTGGAGTTGGATATGTAGGATCTAATGATAACAAGGTATACAATTCATCAATTGGTGTAATTGCAATTGATTCTATTTATACTCCTATTAAAAATGTTAGCTATAATGTCACTAAAACTCGTGTTGATAATGCTGCTAATTATGATGAATTAACAGTTGAAGTAACAACTAATGGTTCAATTAATGCTAAGGAAGCTATCGCAATTGCATCTAAGATGATGATTGAGCATCTTGAGGTATTAGTTGAAATGTCTGAAAAAGCTTCAGCTAATGAATACATGATCGAGCCTGATGACGATCAACAAAATTCTAAGTTAAATATGACAATTGATGATTTAGACCTTTCAGTTCGTTCATACAATTGTTTAAAGAGAGCTGCATTAAATACTGTTTCTGATTTAACTGCTAAGTCAGAAGAAGATATGATGAAGGTCCGTAACTTAGGACGCAAGTCATTAAAAGAAATTAAAGAAAAACTAGAAAGTATGGGTTTAGGATTTAAAAAAGACTAATATCCAATAGAAGGAGGACTTTATATGGCATACGGTAAATTACGTCGTTGTAGTGCTGCTCGTAAGGCATTACTTCGTGATTTAGTAACTGATTTAATCCTTAATGGTAAGATTGAAACTACTGAATCAAAAGCAAAGGAATTAAAGAAGTTAGCTGATAAAATGGTTACTCTAGCTAAGACAAATACTTTAGCATCACGTCGTCAAGCTGCTAAGCTTGTTCGTTTCGAGAAGGATGAGAATAACAACTACGCTATTCAAAAGCTTTTCAATGAAATCGGACCTAAGTTCGCAACTCGTAACGGTGGTTATACTAGAGTTATTAAGACAGGTTTCCGTCGTGGAGACGCTGCTGGTCTTGCTGTAGTAGAATTCGTTGACTAATTAAAATGAAAGAACATCAGTTGTTGGTGTTCTTTTAGATTTATATTAGAAAATTAGGGGGAAAGTATAATGATAAAAAAGTGTTTTATTTCGATTTGGCTTTTAATTATTTCATTTATAATGTGTACAAAAATACTGGATAATACAAAAACAATAGTTAAAAGAAGTGAAAGTACTGCAAGTATAAAAGGCTTTGAAACATCTAATTTAACTTATCTAAGTGATTCAAAAGTATATAGATATAAGATGGCATCATCATCAAATCATTATGGGTATGTTTCAATGTGGAGCTCTGTATATAAAGTAATAATAAATGAAAACAATACTACATCTTGTTATGTGATTGGATTTGTTGAGAGTTATATTGAGTCTGTTGGAAAAGTATCATCAAAATATTTTAGAAATAAGCGTTTAGAAATTGATGTTCATTTTGAATGCGATAGAGAGGCACAACTTGTGAATTATTTTCCAAGTTCATCAGAATCATCAAATGTATGCTCAAAGTCAATTGGTATAACTGCTAGCAAGGATAGTAATGGTGCTGGACTTGAGGCTTCATTTGGATTTGAAAAAAGTATTCAATATGATTCTGTTACTACAACTATATATACAAAAGGTGATAATCTTTCTCCGGATGTTAATTATGTTTTTGACTTCTTAAATTATAAGGATGGAGCAATGGTTTCACCGAATTGCGGTCAGGTACGTCAAAAAATTGCAGTTGTTTACCAAATACCAAAGTATTTAGGAACAGAAGTATTTAAAATGAGTTTTAGGACACAAGCAAATATTTTTAAGGATGCTACATGGCCTATGCCTAATAATGAACTAGCTGGAGAAATTTTCGATTTTTTTGATGGAACCAATTACGTTGAATCAATGCATTCTGAAAAGTTATTATAGTATATAAAAGAAAACTAGTTTTACGAGGTAGATGGTTTTATGATAGAAATAAAAAATATAAGTAAAGAATATGAAAAGCCATATAAAAAAGCGCTAGATAATGTTTCTTTAACACTACCTGAAAATGGTCTTGTTATAATAAAAGGAAAATCTGGCAGTGGGAAAACCACATTATTAAATATAATTGCCGGATATGAGAAACCAACGTCTGGGGAAGTAATTGGTTTAACATCAAATGATGTAGCAATGATGTTTCAAGATTATAGGCTAATTACATATCTTACGGTATTTGAAAACTTAAAAATAATATGCGATTTGTATAAAGTTGACTATTTTGAAATTGATGAATTATTGAATAAGTTTGAAATTGCTGAACTAAAGGATCACTATCCTAATCAGATTTCTTTAGGTGAATGTTTAAGAGTATCCTTGGCGCGTGCGCTATTATCACATAAACATGTATTGCTTATTGATGAGCCAACTAAAAGCTTAGATGATGATAATGTTGAAAGAATTTACGAATTATTATATAGCATATCTTCTGATCATCTTGTTATTGTTGTATCTCATGATTCATATTTCTTTAATCAACCAGATTTGTTATATATGATTGAACTTTCAGATGGAAAACTAGTAAGTAAATCAGAAAATATAATAAAAGATTATAGTTTGACACCAACTTGTTGTGCACATTTATCTGTTAAAAATAGTGTATATATTGCAAATAAAATTTTTGCAGAAAATAAAAAGAAATATATATTTTTAATAATTATATTGATTTTATCCTTTTCATTAATTTTGGTATCTTTAGTTGGTATTACAACCTCGTATAGTGATTTATTAATTTCTAATGCTAAAGAAAAAGGATATGATAAAATAGAATTTGTGAATAAAGCAAGTGATGTAAATTATTCAGCAATAGATTATAATTTTTATAATAATATGGCTAAAAAAGAATCTGTTTTTCCTTTTGTATATAAAAGTGTTTCAATAAATAATGAGTTGATTGATTGTAATATTTATTTTACAAACACATATTATGATACTCAGATTAATAATGGTGAGATATTAATATCCAATGTCATTTCTAAAAAATATGGTTACCAACAGAATGATGATATCGTTATTAGTAAGCAGAAGTTTCATATAAAGGATATTTACTCTGATTCTAATGAAAATAATGAATCTACACCATCATTTGTTATAACTAAAGATGATATGTTAAATCTTGTTTTTAATCCTTATTTAAATAACAGAGTAACATGTATGGTTGCAGATGTTGAGTCTTCTATTTATTTAAGCAGTAACATAATTGAAGATAATAATATAATTTATGGTTCAAATACCATACTTAATAATAATGAAATTGGTATTTCTAAAGAACTTGCGGAAACGTATTCCAAGAATTTAGAAGATTTAATTGGTAAAACGATTTGCATTGATTTTTATGCATTTGATTCTAATTTATATTTTAATCAAATTGATCAAAGGACATATCAATTTGTTGTTAAATATGTTTATTCGGAATCGTCTGGTTGGCGTCAAATTAGGCTGAATCCTGAGCTAAACAAAGAATTATCTAGTCATTATTTAGAATATAATAATGGATTATATCGCTTAGCAGTTAGCATAAATGATAAGAAAACTATAAATCAAATGTATAGTGAAGGTTTATATGATTGTACTCCAATAAGCGATGAACTATATTCTACGGTTGAATGGACAAAAGCTCTTAATTATGTGTTACTAATATTTGGAGGAATAGTGCTTGTAGTAGTAATTATAAATCTGATAAACTATTTAATAGAATTTATGATTCAAGATCAATCTATGATGGGAATTTTAGCTTCATTTGGAATTGAGAAGAAAAAAATAATTTGGGTATATAATGTTCCATCTATATTAACAATTCTTTCCTCATTTATGATTGCTATCATTCTTCAGATTGGAATATTGAAATTAATTAATGCATTATTAGTTGGATTAAAAATAACTTCATTAGATGCATATAGTTTTACAATTATTCCTGCCGTGATTTTATTAATAATATGTATTCTGGTCATTGTGTTATGCAATTTTAAATTATCATCTAGATTTAAGAGAAAAACTGTTATTGATATAATATATGACAGGTGAAACAAAAGAATTGACTTGGTTCAATTCTTTTTCATAGTTTCTAACTTTTAATACATACTATTATATGAAGGAATGATAAAATGAAATATAAAGTTAATGAAAATTGTATTGGCTGTGGAGCCTGTGAAGCAACATGTCCAAGTGTATTTAAGCTCCAGGATGATGGCTTTGCTAAAGCAATTGACGATGAAGTTAAACAAGAGGATTTAGCACCTGCAAAGGAAGCTATGGAAGGCTGCCCAGTAAGTGCAATAGAGCAAGTAGATTAAATGAATGTAGACACATTCATTTTTTCATATTTATTAATAATTTTTGGTATGCTATAATAAAAATATAGGAAACACGATTTGAAAAGAAAAGGAGCTGATAATTTATGGGAAACAATATTAGAAACGTGGCTATTTTAGGTCATATGAGTAGTGGGAAAACTACTTTAGTAGAAGGTTTGTATTCTACAACGAATAATACAAAAATGGGAAGTATCGATAGGAAATCAACAATAAGTGATTACACTGACGAGGAAAAGACAAGAGGATCAAGTATTAAATCAAGTTTAGTACCAATAATCTATAAGGATTACAAAATTAATCTTATTGACGTTCCAGGTAATGACGACTTTGTAACAGAAGCTATTTCAACATTATCTGTTGTAAAAGGTGCTATTTTAGTTGTTAATGCTACAGAAGGTATAGAAGTTGAAACCCTTAAGCATTATGATATGCTAAAGCGTAAGAATATTCCTACAATCATTTATGTAAATAAAATGGATAAATCAGGAGTTGTATTTGAAAAGGTTTTAGATGATTTATACAATAGCTTTGGGAAAAATGTGATACCATTCTGTTATCCAATGGGACATGAAGATAATTTTGATGGTTTTGTTAATGTTGTAGAGCTAAAGGCCCGTAAATATAATGTAGATAAAGAAATATGTGAGGATGCTGAAATATATCCTGATAAAAGAGCAAAGGTATTTGAATTACATAATCGTATGATAGAATCTGTTGCTGAATCTAGCGAAGAATTAATGGAAAAATTTTTTGCTGGTGAGGAACTATCAAGAGAAGAGATTCGTCAAGGCTTAAGAGCTGGTGTATTAAACGGTGAATTAATACCAGTTATTGTTGGTTCAGCATTAAAGAAAATTGGTCTACACACACTTTTAGACATGCTAATTGATTATCTTCCTGATCCATCAGATTTAAAGCCATTAGAGGGACTTGATGATAACGGAAATACTGTTTTAAGAAAAACATTGGACGATGAGCCATTTAGTGCATTTATATTCAAAACGATAGTCGACCCATATTCAGGTGTTACAAGTATTTTTAAAGTAAATTCAGGTACGATTAAGGTTGGAGATTCTATTTATGTACCAAAGCTTGATCAAACTATTGAGGTAACATCTCTTGCAGTTGTATGTGGTGGTACAGTTAAGCCTATTCAAATGCTTCATGCTGGAGATATTGGAGCTTTAACAAAGGTAAATGGTTTAACAAACTCAATGACATTATGTAACCCTAAGAGTCATATTATATATAAGGATATTGAATATCCTACTGCAGTGTATTTTAAAGCCTTAAAGCCTAAATCAAAGGCTGATGAGGATAAGATTAGTTCAGTATTAGCAAAACTAATGCTTGAGGATCCAACTATTGAATTAAAGCGTAATGCTAAAACAAAGGAACAATTACTTGGTACACTAGGAACTGGTCATTTATCATATATTCTTGAAAAAATGGCAAATGCTTATAAATTAAGCGTAGATGTAGCTAACTATAAAATAGGATATTGTGAAACCATTAAGAAGGTGGCTACAGGTAGTGGAAGATACATTAAGCAGTCTGGTGGTGCTGGATTCTATGGGGTCGTAGAAATGCGATTTGAGCCAGCAGATGAGAGTTCATTCTCAGAAGAGGTATTTGGTGGTGCCGTACCAAAGAGCTACTTCCCTGCAGTTGAAAAGGGTTTTGTAGAAGCTTGTAATAAAGGATTATTAAAAGGATATCCTGTAATAGGTATTCATGCTGTATTAATTGATGGTAAGTACCATCCTGTTGATTCTAATGAGGTCTCATTTAAGAACGCAGCTATATTAGCATTTAAGGATGCCTACCCTAAGGCAGAGCCGGTAATTCTTGAACCAATTATTAAGATTGTTGTAACGGCATCTAGTGATGATGTTGGTGAAATTTTATCGGATTTAAATCAAAGAAGAGGAAGAATTATCGGTATGGATGTTAATTCTGTTGGTAAACAAAAGCTAACGGCATTAGTACCTGAGGCTGAGATTATGGAATATGTTAATGATCTTAGAAGCTTAACTAAGGGATCTGGCTACTTTATTCGTGAATTCTATGGCTATGATACAGTCCCTCCGTATATTGATGTACCTGCATTTGAAGAATAAAGAAATAAATTGCTAGAGTAAAATCTAGCAATTTTTAGAATAATGATATAATAAATATGGTGAAAAATATGTACAAGGCTTTATTAATTGATTTAGATAACACAATACTGGATTTTACAAAATGTGAATATTACGCTATCAAGCCAGTAATGGAAAAATATAATATTCCTGTAACAGAGGAAAATATTAATACATATTCAAAAATAAATTTAGCTAATTGGAAGCGCCTTGAGAAAAAGGAAATAACCAGAGAAGAATGTATTACAACTAGATGGGAAACATTTTTTGGCTTATTTGGAATAAAGGCTGATGGTAAGGATATAAATGATTTGTATTTTAGTAAACTCAAGCAAGGTGGCTATATAATGCCTGGTGCTATTGAGTTTTTAGAAAAAATAACTAAAATAATGCCAGTATATGCTCTTACAAATGGAATTGCGGAAGTCCAAAATACAAGACTAAATAAGAGCGGAATCAAAAAGTATTTATCTAAGGTATATATTTCTGAAGAAATTGGTTATACCAAGCCAGATCCTAATTTTTTTAATTATGTTATGAAAGACATAAATGTTAATAAGGAGGATTGTATTATGCTTGGAGACTCTATTACTTCAGATATAGCAGGAGCTATAAATGCAAATATTGATAATGTTTGGTTTGATTTCAAAAATACAAATCCAAATTATGAAGGAAACAGAATTACAAAACTAGAGGAATTCTTTAGATTTCTAGATTAGTTAGAATACTTATTAATAAGATTAATAACCTGAATGTCTCCTAAGCCGTATTTACGAGTCATATCCCATACAGCTTCAACTAATTGACGCTTTGTGGTTTTATCATGGTTATTTTTAATGAATGTAATAATATCATTATTTTCATCATAAAGATATAAGTATTCTTCACATGCTTTTTTAATATAAGAATCGGATATTTGAATTAATTTTTTATTTACTAAAACACTCTTATATATTACTTCATATTCACCTAAGAAAACTAAAGACTTAGGTGAAATTATTTTTTTAGTTTCATCATCAATTATTATCCTATAAACTTGACCGTTCAACAAAACCTATAAAACGACGGAATCATAATTATTTATTTCTTCTTTATTATAAAAGAATTTCCTCATAATGGAAGTATATTCATTTTCAGTACAACCATGTGTAGCTATTCTTTCCTTAATAAATTCTTCAGAAAATGGCGGGAATACTGGAATCCCCTCTATCATTGCTTCATTAAATGGCATGAATAATCCATTCTCTTTGTCTATGATGTAATCATTAAATTCTTGTCCCGATGTAATGTTTAATTCATACATAATACTCTGCCCCTTTTCGATTATTTTAGCAAAAAGTAAACAAAGTATCAACTTTGTAACATTAAAAATCATATAAATTAAAACCTATAACAAATTTATGCTATCATAGTAAATTTTGTGATTGATTTTAAAATATGACTATAGTATAATTTATAAGGGCACTCTAAAGTTCTTCCATAGTGAAGAACTTTTTATTTTTTTATATAAACTTTGCAATTTGGAGGTAGTTTTATGAAAAAAGAAACAAAATTTATCTTTGTAACTGGTGGTGTAGTATCATCACTTGGAAAAGGTATTACAGCTTCATCAATTGGCCGTTTACTTAAAAATCGTGGTCTAAAGGTATTTATGCAAAAATTTGATCCTTATATTAATGTTGACCCAGGGACTATGTCACCTTATCAGCATGGTGAGGTATATGTAACTGATGATGGAGCAGAAACAGATTTAGACTTAGGACACTATGAAAGATTTATTGATGAAAGATTATCTCAAGATTCTAATATTACAACAGGAAGAATCTATTCAAGTGTAATAGAAAAGGAACGTAAAGGAGCATATGCCGGCGCAACAGTTCAGGTTATCCCTCATATAACAAATGAGATTAAATCAAAGCTTGTTAGTGCTGCAGTTGGTAGTCAAGCTGATGTAGTTATTACGGAAATTGGAGGAACGGTTGGAGATATCGAATCACTTCCATTTTTAGAGGCTATTCGTCAAGCAAGAAGAGATTTTGGCTATAATAACACATTATATATACACAATACATTAGTCCCTTATTTAAAGGCAGCAGATGAGTTAAAAACAAAGCCAACTCAGCACTCAGTTAAGGAATTAAGAGGACTTGGTATCCAGCCTGATATGATTGTTCTTCGTACTGAGGTTCCAATGAGCGAATCTCAAAAGGAGAAGATTGCTTGCTTTTGCGATGTAAGAAAGGAAGCAGTAATCGAATGTGTTGACGCACCTATATTATATGAGGTTGCAAATAATTTACATGACCAACATGTAGATGATTTCATTGTTAAGCATTTTGGACTTGAATGTAAAGAGGCAGATATGACAGAATGGAATCAAATGATTGATACGATTCGTAATTTAAAGGGCGAAGTAAAGGTTGCATTAGTAGGTAAGTATGTTTCTTTACATGATGCATATATATCTGTTGCAGAGGCATTAAAGGCTGCAGGATATGCTAATGGCTGTCATGTTAAAATAAACTATATTCAAGCTGAGGAAATAAATGATGATAATGCTGATGAGTATTTATCAGATTCTGATTGTATTTTAGTACCAGGTGGATTTGGCGAAAGAGGATCAGAGGGAAAAATATCCGCAATAAGATATGCAAGAGAGAATAAAGTACCGTTCTTAGGAATTTGTTTTGGCATGCAACTAGCGTGTATTGAATATGCGAGAAATGTATTTGGAATTAAAGATGCTGCATCATCAGAACTTAATCCAACTACAACTCATCCAATTATTGACTACCTTCCAGATCAATATGAAGGAATTAATTTAGGTGGCACACTTCGTTTAGGACTATATGATTGTCATTTAGAGGATGGAAGCCTTGCAAAAGAGTTATATGATACATCTGATATAAAGGAAAGACATCGCCATCGTTACGAGTTTAATAATAAATTTAGATATATACTTGAGGATAAGGAATTAAAAGCCTCAGGAGTAAATCCTGCCACTAATTTGGTTGAAATTGTAGAGATTAAGAATCATCCTTACTTCATTGCATGTCAATTTCACCCAGAGTTCTTATCAAGACCTTATAAAGCTCATCCATTGTTTAAGGGCTTAATAAGTGCTGCATTAAAAAAATAATATATTAAATATAGGATGTAATTACTAGAGTAGTGTTTGCATCCTTTTTTTAATAAAGTAATAGTTATTATTTGCTTTTTCTTTGCAAGATACGTATTGTTTTATGTATCATAGTGCTTGTAGAATGTAAATACATTGACAATATAAGGCAAACGATATATAATTAAAACGTATGTTGCAAAACAACAGTTTCGTAACAAAATTAGGGAGGAAAATATAATGGAAGAAGTATTAATTGTTCAAAATATTTCAAAAAAATTTAAATTATCAAGAAAACAAATGAAGATTTCGGGTGAATCTAATCCGATTAAGGTTGCTGTTGATGATTTATCATTTAAAGCATATAAGGGAGAGATTTATGGGTTGTTAGGTCCAAATGGTGCAGGTAAAACTACAACATTAAGAATTATTGCATCATTAATAAAGCCCGATAGTGGAGATGTATTAATTGACGGAGTTAGCGTTGTTAATAAGCCTGATGAGATTAGAAAAAGGATTGGCTTTTTAACAAGTGAATTAAAGCTTGAAGATTTTTTTACGCCAAGCTACCTCTTTGATTATTTTGCGAACTTGCATGGAATCGACCCAAAAACTACTCAGGAAAGAAAAGAAAGACTATTTAACATCTTTGGTATTAATGAATACAGAGAAGTAAAAATTGGAGATTTATCAACAGGTATGAAGCAAAAAGCTTCTTTGATTATTTCAATTGCTCATGATCCTGATATCATTATCTTTGATGAGCCTACTAATGGACTTGATGTTATAGCGGCTAAGGTGGTAACTGATTTCCTTGCGACTCTTAAGGAAGAAGGAAAAACAATTATATTATCAACACATATTTTCTCTTTAGTTGAGAAGCTATGTGATAGAGTTGGAATTATTATTAATGGAAAGATGATTAAATCTGACAATCTAACTAATTTAACTGAAAGTAGTAGTCTTGAGGAAGAATTCTTTAGATTATATTGGGAGGTATGCAGATGAAATCAATTTGGATAATTGCAAAAAAGGAATTAAAAAGATTTTTTACAGATAAGAGAGTATTATTAGGACTAATTTTACCTGGATTACTTATTTTTATAATATATAATCTTATGGGTACGATTATGAGTAATCGTGAAAATGAGGAATATACAGAATTTAAGGTTGTATTAGTTAATAATCCAGAAAATCAAGTAATTAGTAATATATTAGATGTAGATGGATGGAAGATTGATTATTTAGATTTAGAAAAAGATGAAGCTATTAAAAAGCTTGAGAATAAAGAAATAGATATGTATATTAAATATGATGAGAATTTTAATATTCAAGCTGGACAAGATACAGTTCCTAATGTTGAGATTTATTATAATTCAACTAAGGATGAATCTAATTATATTTATACATATTATATAGCTAAGTTAAATGATTTTGAGGCAACAGAGGCTAATTTATTTGATATTAATAGAGGTGGTATCAGCGCTGATACTGCGACAAATGAAGATACAATGACTAAGGTTTTGACAATGATGTTACCATTCCTATTAATTGTATTATTATACAGTGGTTGTATGTCAGTTTGTGCTGATTCAATCGCGGGAGAAAAAGAACGTGGTACAATTGCGACATTATTAATAACTCCAGTACGTAGATCATCTATAGTTGTTGGAAAGTTAATTGCATTAACACTAGCTGCGGTTGTATCATCTATATCATCATTCTTAGGGTTAGTATTATCATTCCCTAAGCTTTCAGGTGCGAACCTATCATTTGCAGGATATGGAATTAATGAATATATTTTAATGTTACTTGTAATACTTGCATGTGATGTATTCTTTGTTGTACTTGTGACAATAATTTCAACTCTTGCAAAGAGTATTAAAGAAGCCTCATCTTATGCAGCAGTTGGTACTATTCTAGTAATGGCTATTGGAATTACATCATTTATGGCAACTAAGGCTTCTAGTAATTATGGATTATATTTTATTCCTATTTACAATACGCTTCAATCATTAATTGGATTGTTTAGTCATTCGGCTCCAGCTGGTGGTTTAGTTATTACACTAATAAGTAATGTTGTATACACTGGCCTTGGCGTTTTATTAATTGCTCAATTGTTTAAAAACGAGAAGATTATGTTTGCTAAATAGTAAAAAAATTGCAGGATTTTTGTCCTGCATTTTATCTTTTCACCCTTGTTATAAGTTCTATTTTTGGTATAATAGAATTATAAGATGTAAAGAGGTAATTTATCATGGATGAAATTGATAAGCAAATTATTAAGGAACTTAACAAGAATGCTAGAGTTTCAATAAAGGAATTAACAGATATCGTATTTTTATCTGCGCCAGCTGTAAAAACACGAATTGAAAAGTTAGAGGAACAAGGGATAATTTTAGGATATACCGCTAGAATTAATACTGCTAGTCTTGGTTATTTAATTAAGGCTTATATTAATTTAGAAATGGATCCTAAATTAAAGCCTACATTTTATCCATTTATTCAATCATGTAAGAATGTACTCGAATGTGATTGTGTAACAGGTAAGTATTCAATGTTAATTAAGGTAGCGTTTAAGAATACGCAGGAGCTAGATCAATTCATTGGTCAGCTTCAAAGATTTGGCTCTACATCTACTCAAATAGTTTTTTCAACATCAGTTGAAAATCGCAATGTATCAATCGAGGAGGAATAAAAATGAAAATTGCGTTAATTAATGAAAACAGTCAAGCAGCTAAAAATGAATTAGTATACAACACTTTAAAATCTGTTGTTGAGCCTATGGGACATGAGGTTTGTAATATTGGTATGCTAGGTGCAGATGATAAAGCCTTAACATATGTTCAAAATGGTATCCTTGCAGGTATTTTGCTTGGTGAAGGAGTAGTAGATTTCGTTGTAACAGGATGTGGTACAGGTGCAGGTGCAATGCTAGCATGCAATTCCTTCCCTAAGGTATTATGTGGATTAGTTGTTGATCCATCAGATGCATATATGTTTGGTCAAATTAATGACGGAAACTGTATTGCAATGCCATTTGCAAAGGGTTTTGGTTGGGGTGCTGAATTAAACCTTAAGTATTGCTTTACTAATCTTTTCTCAGGTGAACGTGGTATGGGTTATCCTGCTGAGCGTCGTGAGCCTGAACAAAGAAATAAGAAGATTTTAGATAAGGTAAAAGAAGCTACTTATCGTCCTTTAGTTGATATATTAAAGGATATTGACCAAGAATTATTGCTAGGGGCAATTGATCGTCCTACATTTAAGGATTTATACTTTAAAAATGCAAAGGATTCTCCAGTTAAGGAGTATTTAGCTAGTATTTTAAAGTAAGAATAAGATTGTAAAATAAAACAGACTATGGAATCATTTTTAAATTAATGAACATAGTCTGTTTTTTATTATGTTAGGCGAATGCCTCACATAAAAACCGCCTGCTATGCAGGTGAG
>CAMELE010000012.1 GCA_945923475.1 uncultured Mollicutes bacterium | reverse complement strand
GAGAAAAATAAAAATGAATAGAGGTTTAAAACAATATACGAAGCAATTAACACAATCTGTAGGTAATGCAGGAAATGTTAGTGTAAATTTAAATAAGGATGATGCGAATATAATTATGACAATACCATTATTTAGTGTAGGAGAAGAATCACCAATTAGTCCTAGTTTAATCTATAATTATCAAAATAGAAATGAAAATGGAATTTTTGGAAAAGGAATTCGACTAAATTATTATTCAAAAATGGAGGTAACTACCAAGTATACAATCACAAATTCTGATGGATCTAAGGATGAGTATAGTGCAGATGAGTCAAAGAATCCAGAGACTTTAGGATATGTTATTCCACAAGATGAAGAAACTTCGGAAAGTTACATTAATTTTTATGATAAGTACAATAACCATGTTGTATATAACACTTATGGCGGATTATACCCAGAATATATCTATATGAAAAATAATTGTGACTATATGATAAATATGAATACGAATGAAAAGAGTATAAATAATTTTATTGGTGATAATGTAAAATTTATTATGGATGGTAATTATGTTAAGGAATGTCAATTTTACCATAATAATATGAAGTTGTACGTTTGCGAGTTTTTCTATATGAATGGATATTTAAGTTCAATTGAATATAAAAAGAATAATAATATTACTGGTTCATCAGAAAGTTTTATTAAGCTTTATGAGGTTAAAGTATCATTTAGTGAAACGCGCATCCAAATAGAAGATGTTAAAGGAGGAAATAAAATCGAATACACAATTCAAAATGGAAAAGTAACATCATTTACTAGTTATGTTTGTGATTCAAATGGAACTTATAAAGCAATGGATACAACATCAATTTCGTATGAGCAAAACAAAACAACAATTACGGATCCGAATGGTAAAAAGAAGTATGTATTTTTTGATTCGAATGGCCTACCACTATATGAAATGGATGATGATGCAAACATAATAAAAACAGAATATGATAAGCAGACCAAGCATCTTTTATCTCAAAGCAGCGTAATTCCAACTAAGAATAGATTAGAAAATCTATTTCCAGGAATAGGAATTAATTATTTTGAGGTAAAAGATGTAGATGTTACTTATTATCCGATTCAGTCAACGACGTTATGCTATAACGTTTTAGGTAATAAAGCATATAAAGTAACAGGAACAGGTAGCTTAAGCTATAGTGTTGATGTGGATGGATTAGGAACAGATAACATTACACTAGTATTATTTGGTAAACAATTAACTCCATATACAGACACATCAAATGTTGAGGTTGTATTAGAAGCTGATAGTACATGTAGGAAACACTTTAAAAAAGAAGTGATTGATGATAATTTTGATTTAGTTGTATTAGGAGTGAAGGCCTTATCAACATATAAAAAAATAACTGTAAAAATTAATTTAAAGGGGAATTCATCAATCATTCTAGGTGGGCTTCAAGTTATAAAAAAAGATTTTGGTTCTTTTTATGAATATGACGCAAATGGAAACAATTTATCAAAAGAGACTGGTTATGGTTCTATTCAGTCATCATATAATGAATCGAACATGTTAGCAGGTGTAGTAGGGGTAGATTCAGCTATTTGTGGTTTTAAGTATGATAATAAAGGAAACCTTATTGAAGGTAATGCAGCATATGGTACAAAAATTGAATGTTCTTATCAAAAAAATAATTTGACAAAAACAACAATAACAAGTCCATCTAAAGATAAAATAATCGAAACACAGTCATCTTATAATGAAGGACGAGTTGTAGAGACTAAGGATGAGTTGGATAATTCTATAACATATGGATATGACTCTTTTGGGAAATTAAGAAGTGTGTTTAATGCTTTATCAGAGGCTTCTACGTATATTTATAATGATTATGACGACCTGACTAAAATAATTCTTACAAAAGGTGAAAAAAGGATTGATATTAACTATACTTATGACAACAAAAGAAGAATTAAAACTGCAGTTTTACCAAATGGTAATATTTATGAATTTACATATAATGATTATGGTAATTTGGAATCTATTTCATCAAATGGTAAAAGAGTGGTATTTTATGAATATAGTTTGGATAATAAGGTGATTGTTAAGCAGATTAATGGTACTGCGGGTGGATATCATTTTGAATATGATAACGATTATAATATTACTAAAGTGTATTATATAAATGAATCAGGTGTAGAATCTTTAAGATTTCAATATGAATATGAGAATAATAGATTATTAAGGATAAAAGATAAATCTAATAATATATTAAAACAGTTTACATATAATAATGATTCAAATGTAACTAAAGTTAATAATAATAATTTTAATATAGAATATCAGTATGATAATTTGGGCAACATTAACTTGGAGAAAAAAGAAGTAGCTCAAAAAAAGATGTATCAGTCATATGATACAATTTCGAGGTCGAAAGGAAGTTGTCCAGAAGCATTAGAAAATTTTATTTATATGAAAAATAAATATTTATGTGGCTTATTCAATAATGATTCAACATTAATAAGAAATAAAGATACTGGATATAAAGCGTGGAATATTTTTAAAGAAAAATTAGAAGAATCAAAGCCTGAGTATCATAGAATAGGAATCGTTCCATGTGTATATGCAACTACAAATGAACCAATGTGCTATGTTGTAGGTGACTCACAATTTCCATTGCCATGCGAATCAATTGGTTTTTGGTTTTATCCTACTACATCCTCAAATGAAAAAAGATATTTGTTTAGTACTAAGTATAACAAAAGCTTAGTTGCAGTATATATTGGCACTGATGATAAGCTACATCTTGAATTAAAAGACGCAGATGGTAATAGATATGAGCCACTTGTATCAGATTATGCTATTTCACTTAATAAATGGAATTTCTTTAATCTAAATTGGATGAATAGAGATGATGGACTCGGTTATTCAAATGTATGTGAGTATGAATTAACTTTAAATTGTCGTACAAAGGTATATCAAAAGGTAGATCCTAGATTAGATGTTGAAGTAAAAAAGCTAAATGCAGAATTCCATATTGGATATTTAATAAATGATTCTGGTATTTCAAATCCATTAAATGCTGATATTACAGCGCTAATGATTGGAAAAAGGACAGATCTTTTTATGGATGAAATACAAGATTATTATCGATTAACTAAAGATTATTTAATTGATAATGAATTTGTGACAGATGAAATAAGAACAGTTGATTTTAGCACTACAAATTTACATACGACTAATCAAAATATACTAAATAATTTTGAAATTTATCCTCTTCAAAATAGTGTTACATCTCTTACGGGTAAGAAACCAGTTTCTTTCTCTGTTCGTAACAAAACATCACTTGATAAAGATAGGACATTTAATTTTAACAAAGATATTAAACATTATTGTTATGTAGCAGATGGTAATGATTTGGCATATAATTTTGGACTTATTGGTGATGGAACAATTATGTTAAGAGCTTATTTCGATGGAAAAAATAATCAACAATATATTTTAGAATCAGAAGATGAAAATGGCTATAATTTTAAATTCTATAGAAATAATAACGATGAACTAATAATGAAATACTTATTAGTAGAATATAATACAAGATTAAAATGTTTGAATGATAAATGGTATACAATTGCATTTTCATATAGATATACGTTAAGTTCTGATTCATATGGTAATCCAGAACTTGTATTTAGAGTTTTTGTAAAAGCAGATGATGCAGCAGCAAATATTTATACAAAATATTTATATGGTCAAGATGGATTTGGGCTAGGAAAGACAGAGATAGGAAGATGTTTGGAACAACAAGAGAATATGTCTTATCTTGGATCATTTCAAACTTCATATCCTCTACTTGGTCAAATAGAAATGCTAGCAGTAAGAAATGCATATTGTGAAGAATCAACATTAGCTTTATTAGCAGAAGAACTAAAGGATTATTCTAAAACAGCAGAGTATGACGAGCTTGGAATGCTTAAGAAAGTTGATGTTCATAGGTGTGGAAGTAGTATTCTTTCAAACACATATGAGTATAAAACAAGGAATGATACTAAATATATATCTTCCCAAGTAAAGAAAGAAGCTATTAAGTATGGTAATTCTTTGGTTAATAGAAATTATGAAACAGATGTAGAAGGAAGAGTTACAAGTGTGGCAGATAATACTTTTGGTTCACATACATATGAATATGATTATAGAGGCTTCTTAACCAAAGAAGATGATACTAATTATACATATGATAATAATGGTAATATCTTAACTGCAGGTAATACTACATTTACATATGATAGTACCATTAAGGATAGATTAGATACTGTTAATGGAGATAAAATATATTATTCATCAATAGATAACTTTAAGCCTAGATTATATAAAGGAATTGAATATCAATTTGAAGGAAGAAGATTAGTATCTTTATCTGAAGAGATGGATATTGATGAACAAAAGACTGTAGATTATACATATGATGATCAAGGATTGATTATTAAAAAAGTAGTAGGGTATTGGTATAGCGATGATAGAGATTCATATGAGGAAGTAACTAATTACTATTATGATGGTGATAGATTAATTACTGAGATTACACCATATCATAGAAATGATTATTTATATGATGAAAATGGACAAGTATATGGATTTATTCAGGATAATAATATTAAATACTTTTATGTAAAAGATTTTATGCAAAATATTTTAGGATTAGTAGACATAAATGGTAGGCTTGTAGTAAAATATAGCTGTGATGCATATGGTAATTTTGGAACAGAAATCTATTATGATAATTATGGAAATGTAACATTAAGTCAGGGTATTTATAATCCAATAAGATATAAAGGATATTATTATGATTATGATGTAGATATGTATTACTGTAAATCAAGATTCTATGTTCCTAAATGGCGTAGATGGTTGATTTATGATAGTGCTCAATATTTAGATATTGAAAATGTTGGATGTGCAAATCTATTTGCTTACTGTAATAACAATCCTGTGATGTATTCTGATGGAGACGGGCATTTTGCGATAGGTATAGGTTTGATTATGCTAGGATTGCTAGCATATGCAGGTATGGCATTAGGTACTGCGGTAGGAAGCAATTCAATTAAAAATAGTATAGAATCATTAGGTAATGGTATTGGTCAATCTATAGATATAGTTACAGATTCATATGTAGATTATTTGCAAGATATGATTGCAACATATGTGGCTAGTATATCTCAAAAAAGAATGTATGATTCAAAAGAGTTTCACCATATTGTTGCCAAAAGGGATTTTAGAGCTCACTTTGCTAGATTTATATTAAAAAAATCAAACATTGATATAAATGATGAAATAAATATTGTGGCTGTAAATAGAGGTTACCATAGAGTACTTCATACAAATGTATATTATGGAATTTTAAATTTTAGTATTGGGACGGCTGATATTATAAATGGGCCTGATGGAGTAGAAAAATTGCTGGAAATTTATAAAAGAATTTTAGGAGGCTTATAGTTTTATGTTTGAAAATACTATGGATATCTTTAATACACTCGAAAATATAAAAAATAGGCATATTGACTGTATGAATGATTGTGATGATATAGTAAATAAATGTCATAAGGTAATTATGGCAAAATCGAAAAAAGGCTCTTTGTATGGTATGTGTTATCCGCATCCAAAATTAACTAAATATTTCATCTTTAAAGGAAAAGTAACGAAAAATGATAAGAAACAGGACTTTGTACATTATTTTGATGATGAAGGCAAGCTTCTTTTAACGAAAAGAGATGTTGGTAAAAAATATCTAAATTACATTTTTTACTACTATTATGAGCGTCACATAGAGGTTGTTTGGTATACAACAAGGAAAAATTGTCTTGAAATTGTTGGATGGATAGAATACGAAAAGGATGACTTAATAAGATTTGTTGAGTCTGGGACTATTCTTAAAAATGAAATAAGCTCTTATAAAGAGTATTTATTTAATCAAGAAAGGGATAAGGTTGTTCAAAGAATATATGCCAAGCCTTTTACTGCTAATGGAAAACCGATTCAAAGTGTTACATCATTCACTAAAGTTGAAGGAGCATAATTGAAAAAAACATTATAATGATTTAAATTATAAACTGAACTAGGCTTTAGTCTATTTGCTTACTGTAATAACAATCCTGTGATGTATATGGATCCGACGGGTTGTTTTACGATTTTAGGATTACTAATTGGGATTGGCTTGTCATTAGTATTTGAAGTTGTTGAGGATGCTTTAGATGGAAACGGAATGGATCATGATTGGAAAGACTATCTTGGCGCTGGTATATCAGGAACATTTGGCGCATTAGGTGGAAATATGTTAATGAGAGGAGCCTTTGCAGTTGCAGTCGGATTAGCAGATTCTTGGTCGTCTGGAGATTTGCAAGAAAACGGGTTAGGAAGTACATTGTTGTCTATTGGAACTTCATTTGTTGTTGGAGAATTAGCATCTGGGCTTTCTAATTTTATAAGCAATAAAATCCAAATTGGCAAGTTAACATCTAATGCACATACTAATAGAGATATGTTGAAAAAACTAGGCATGAAATATAGCCTTAATAAAAACGGAAAAAGTACTGAAGCCTTTGTTAAAGCAATTAAGACAAACACGTGGGCTTCTAAAATGATTTCAGCATACACTAGCTCAAGTATTTCATCCAATACTTTATCGATAGTGTTAGGTTCATTCTAAGGAGAATTTATGACAAAATATGAATACATACATAATAGAAATCATGAAAAAAATATTTGAGAAAAGGTGAATTTTATACTACTCCAATAGAAAGAATTGTAATCATTATCTTGATATATTTGTTACTTATTGTAACTCCATTATTGTTTATATTTACTAAATATTACTGGGGTTTATTATCAATTCTTGGTATTATTTGGCTTTTCATGTGGAGTCAATATAATATCTTTTATTCATTAGAAAGATTTGAGTATTTTTTTTATTATTTATTTGGAAAAAATAATATATATAAAGAATTCATTATTAAACTCTTACAATATGAAAATGTTGTAAAATATGAGAATTTAATGGGTTTTAAGTTGAGAAAATCATATTATAACTGTAAGAAAATTGTGTTTAAAAGTAACAAGTATCGAGGATATATATGTATGAAATATATATGTATTAATGGGAAAAAGAAGGATTATGATATATCTAGTTTTGTTAGTATTAAAGAATATGTGAGTTATATTAAAAGTTTAAAATAACAAATAGGCTTGATTATTATGACACATGAAACATAGAAAGTTTTATGTGTTTTTTATATAGTTAATTGATTAGAGATATTTAATTTTGTTAATTCTTTCATAAATAAAGAAACTAAAGTTTCAAATGAGAATTGTTTTCGAGGATAATTATTAATTCTATTAATTGTTGACTGTAATTCTTTGTTGGTCATAGTAGTAAAATCAGTACCGTTAGGATAATAGCGTCTTATCATTCTAGGTTATTTTAAAGAGAATAACCTTTAAATATAAATTATTTTACAAAAATTCTTTATTTTATTTTTAATTTTAAAAAACGATTGAATTATTAGATTATTAAGAAGTATAATGAATTAAATCGATGAATATATTTTGAATTGAGGGATTAGAATGAAATTAAAAGAGGAAGATTTAGAAATATTTGAGGCTATTAATAAAGAGCTTAAAAGAGAAGAAACGCATATTGAACTAATCGCATCTGAAAATTTTGTCTCACAGGCTGTATTAGAGGCTCAGGGATCAATCTTAACCAATAAGTATGCTGAAGGATATAGTCGTCATCGTTACTATGGTGGCTGTGATTATATTGATGAGGTTGAGGATTTAGCAAATAAAAGAGTAAGACAATTATTTAATGTTAAATATTCAAATGTTCAGCCTCATTCGGGCTCTCAGGCAAATATGGCCGCATACTTTGCCCTTTTAAATAAGGGAGATAAGGTTCTTGGTATGAACTTATCAGATGGAGGACATTTAACTCATGGCCATCCAAAAAGCTTTTCTGGAATTGATTATACATTTTATTCATATGGAGTAAATCCGACTACTGGAATAATTGATTATGAGGAAGTGTCAAAAATAGCTAAAGAGGTAAAGCCTAAGCTAATTGTTGCAGGAGCTTCAGCTTATCCAAGAAAGATTGATTTCAAAAGATTTAGAGAAATAGCTGATGAGGTAGGAGCATATTTAATGGTAGATATGGCTCATATTGCCGGGCTTGTAGCCGCAGGTCTGCATCAAAATCCTTGTGATTATGCCCATGTTGTTACAACAACAACTCATAAAACATTAAGAGGACCACGTGGTGGCGTTATATTAACAAACGACTATGAAATTTATAAAAAAATAAATTCTGCTGTTTTCCCTGGATGTCAAGGAGGCCCTCTAATGCATGTAATTGCGGCTAAGGCAGTGGCTTTTAAGGAAGCATTATCATTAGAGTTTAAAGAATATGCAAATCAAATAATTAAGAATTCTTATGCATTTGCTAAAAGACTAAAGGAGCTAGGCTATAAGCTTGTATCTGATGGTACTGATAATCATTTGATTTTAATTGATGTGCTTCAAAGCGTCGGCATTACTGGTCGTGATGCTGAAGCTAAGCTAGGTCTTGTAAATATAACAGTAAACAAAAACACAATTCCAGGAGAAACACTATCACCTCAAATTACATCTGGAATAAGAGTTGGAACTGCTGCTATGACAACAAGAGGCTTTGTAGAAGCTGATTTTTGTGAGGTTGCAGATTTAATTGATTTAGCATTAAGATCAAAGGATAAAGAAATAGATAATGTTAAGAATAAGGTTTTAAATTTAATGAGTAAGCACTGCCAGGTTGTGAGGTAAAATGAAAAGGGTTGTTTTATATACTAATGATGAAATTTTATCAAATCAATTAAAAAGAGAATTAATAGAAAACTATGAGGTAATCCCATGCACTTTAGACTTATGTGATTATATAATTATTGAAAATAGATACCAACCAAAGGCAGTCGTTATAGACTCAAGAATCTTAAAGGATGCTTATCATTATCTTGATTTAGTAATAAAAGAGGATGTTATAGTTGCAGTCTTAAATAGACAAATAGAAACTGGTCCATATTACAACTATCTAAGCTTACCAAATTTTATTCTTCTTGATGCTAAGAAAACGGAAATGTTAAATGGGCTATTAAGCTTGGCTATTAGATTAAATGATATTATTGTTAAAAAAAATCATCAAATTATAGAGTACAAGGAAAAAATTGAAGAGGATAAAATGGTAAAAAAAGCCAAAATAGCTTTGATGAAAAAAGGTATGTCAGAGGAAGATAGCTATAAATATATCTTAGATTATTCCATGAAAAATAGAATAACAAAGCTTATGGCCTCTAAAAAAATTTTAGAAAGCCTAAATTAATAAAGAAAAAGAAGATTTAAGTTTAGAAAATTAAGTAAAAACAATTAAATAATTAAAAAAATAGTTTGACCGAAGAATAATGTTTTAATATTTGACAAATATGGCAAATTTTCATAAACTAATAGTATAAGCAATGGCGCTTTAGGAATATAATTATAAACTGCAAGGATGCAAAATATTTTTTTGTATCCTTTTTTACGTCGTGCTACAATGGAGGAATAAAAAATGGGTTACACAAAAGAAGACATTAAAAAAATATGTGAGGAGGAAAATATTAAATATATTCGTATGCAATTTACGGATATGGAAGGTCAAATGAAGAACGTTGAAATTCCAGCACATAGGCTTGAGGATGCATTAAACAATGAAATTATGTTTGATGGCTCTTCGGTTGAAGGTTTTGTTCGTACAGAAGAAGCTGATATGTTCTTAGTACCAGATTTAAATACCTTCTTAGTTTCAAGCTGGGAGGATACATCATATGGTAAGGTTGCACGTTTTATTTGTGACGTATACCAAGTATCACATACTTCACCTACAGGCAAAGAGCCTTTCCCAGGAGATCCAAGAGGAATTTTAAAAAGAGCTCTTGAAAAAATGCATAAAAAGGGCTTTGCAAAGTTCAATGTTGGAGTTGAACCAGAGTTTTTCTTATTTAAGATGAAGGATGGTCGTCCAACATTAGATTTCAATGATAATGGTGGTTATTTCGATGTTTCACCAATTGACTGTGCAGAGGATTGCCGTCGTGATATTGTTCTTGAACTTCAAAAGATTGGCTTTACAGTAGAAGCCGCTCACCATGAAGTTTCAAATGGCCAACATGAAATTGACTTTAAGTTTGACAATGCTCTTGAGGCTTGTGATAAGGTTCAAACGTTTAAACTTGTTGTAAAAAATATTGCTAAAAGACATGGATTACACGCGACATTTATGCCTAAACCAATTTTTGGAATTAATGGTTCAGGTATGCACTGCAATACATCTTTAACAGATACAGAAGGTAAAAATGTTTTCTATGACAAGAATTCTGAAAATGGCTTATCTGACGTTTGTAGAAAGTGGATTGATGGTATTCTATCTCATGCAAGAGGCTTTGCATTAGTTACTAATCCAATTGTCAATTCCTATAAAAGAATCGTTCCAGGCTATGAAGCACCTTGCTATATTGCTTGGTCAGATTCAAATCGTTCAACAATGATTCGTATTCCTGCAGCTCGTGGAAATAGAACACGTGCTGAGGTAAGAAGTGTAGACGTAGCTGCTAACCCTTATTTAGCATGTGCTGTTTTACTATCAGCAGGTCTTGATGGTATTGATGGAAATTGTCCTTCAATTGAACCAGTTCGAACAAATCTATTTAAGAAGAATCAGGCCGAAAGAGAAAATTTAGGTATCAAGGCTCTTCCTGCTGACCTACATGAGGCTATTGAATGCTTCAAGAATGATGAATTAATCAAAAATGCTTTAGGAACCCATATTACTGAAAAACTTATTGAGGCTAAAACGCTTGAGTGGGATGAATATCGTACTCACGTATCTGAGTGGGAAATTAATAGATACCTCACAAAATACTAGAATTTAATAGGATTTTAAATAGAAATGCTTTATTAATATAAGGCTTTTCTTTTTACATTTTTTTTATTTGTTACCTGCTATACTTTTATTGGTGATAGTGTGATTAGGATAAATGGTGGTAATAGAATTGGTGGTAAGATTAGAGTAAGCGGATCAAAGAATACGGCGTTACCATTAATCTGTGGTGCATTACTAACAAAGGGTGTAGTAGTAATAAGAAATGTGCCAAGAATTGATGATGTTTTTGTGCTTCTTGAAATAATCAAGTCTTTAAACGTGAAAATAGCTTTTAATAATAATCGACTTAAAATCGATTCTAGAAATATATGCTACAAAAGCCTTGCTATAAAAAATGTAACTAAAATAAGAGCCTCATCATATTTGATGGGAGTAATGCTTGCACTTTTTAATAAATTTCAAATGTCATATCCTGGAGGATGTGATTTAGGGGGAAGAGGACTTGATTTTCACTACATGGCATTTACCTCTCTTGGCTATAGAATCACGACAAACGGTTTAATTGAAGGAGAAAAAATATCTGATTATCCACATGATGTTTATTTTAAAACAAGAAGTGTTGGAGCTACAATAAATGCATTATTTTTAGCGGGATATTTAAATAGAGTCGTAAAGATATACTACTTTGCTTTAGAACCAGAGGTAAAAGAGGTTATTAGATTCTTAAGGAAAATAGGATATAAGATTTATGAAATGAAGGATTATTTACTTATTGCATCCAAATCAAAATTAAAACGATATGTAGTCTATGATAATGTTTATGATCGGATTGAGGCGGCCTCATATTTAATGATTGGTCTTTTATCTAAAAGTCTGACTATAAAGAATAGTCCAAACGAGCATATGACACAGGTGATAAAGCAGCTTCGGGAAATGGGAGGCAAAATTAAGGTAAGAAGACACAAGCTTATTGCAAAAAAAACTCCATTATATGGAACAAGAGTGTATGCTTCCTCGTATCCAGGATTCCCTACGGATTGTCAGCCTCTAATTGCAGCACTTGCCTTATATGCAAGCACAACAACAGTAATTAAAGATAATATTTATCTTAATAGGTTTGCATATGCTAAAGCATTTCTTATGATGAATGCGAATATAAGAAAGGTGGATGATTTTTTATATATATCTCCCTCTGAATTGGAGGGTGCTGTAGTAAAGGGATTTGATTTAAGAGGAGTATTTGCAGTCATTATAGCTAGCTTGTTTGCAAAAGGTACTACAGTTATATTAGATGGTGAAATAGCTAAAAGAGGATATGAGAATTTAGAGTTTAAATTAAAAAATATAGGTGTAGATATAAAATTTGAATAGAAAAAATATTTGCATAATAGATGCATCAATTATATAATGGAATTAAAGAAAAAGGAATTGAAAATAAAAGGAGATATCTATGGCACAGGGTAAATTAAAATTAGATAATGCTGCATCATATGCTAGCGAGCTAAAGGATATTAATCCAAGCATTGTTAATGATAAATTTCTAGAAAAAAATAAAGAAATTGAGGTTGATGTAGCTATAGATAATGTAAGTATTGTATCATCAAAACTTCCGGATATTGATGTTAAATTCTTTCAAACAAAAAAAGACTTTTATGAACTTATAAATGAAGAAGGCATTTTTAGATTAAAAACGGTTAAAAAAAATAATCGATTAGGTATAAAAAGAGGAGAAATTACAATTTTTATTCCAGATGGTATGATTTTTAACAAGGCATTGATGAATAATATATCGGGTGATCTAAAAATTGCAAGCTTTAACGCTAATGAAATAATAGCCTCAAGTGTATCTGGCAACATCATATTTGAAAACACAGAGGCTGATGCCAAGCTATGTGCTAGATCAGTGTCAGGTGATATTGCGTTTAACCGTTGTAAAATTGGCTTTTTAAAGGTTGATAATGTATCTGGAGATATTGTTGTTGAGAATTCAAACTACATTGATTCTAGCTTTAATTGCTTATCGGGCGATATAGATGTTGTTACAAACAATAATGAATCAAATTAGGTGGTAAAAATGTATGAAAAAATAAAGCCATCATATGGCTGTCAAATTAGAGTTAATAGAGGATTATATAGTCATCACGGTATATATGTAGATGATGAGCATGTAATTCATTTCGCATCCCTAGTACCAGGGCATGAAACAGATCCTGATACTGCTGAAGTTGTAGTAACGGATTTAAAAACATTTCTTAAGGATGGAGAGTTAGAGGTAAGAACCTATACGGATGAGGAAAAGGATAAATTACGAAGTCCTCAAGAAATAGTTAATTATGCCTATGCTAATTTAGGTAGAAAGGGTTATAATATTATAACTAATAATTGTGAGCATTTTTCTAATGAATGTGCATTTGGTGAGGCTGTTTCTCAACAAGTAAATAATGTTATGGATGTTCTTTCAAAAATATTTTCGCGATAAACTGTATAGTATAACAATGTTTTAATAAATAAGTTTGAAAAGAAAATAAAAAAGTCTTGCGACTTTTTATTTTTTTGTCTATAATAGTCAAGGCTCTAGGAAGTGATAGCATGGAACGTACAAAGATTTATAAGCCTGAATTTACAGTATGTCCACTTTGTGGATCAAAACTAAAGTATCGTTATACGGTATCAAATAAGGTAATTCAGTTTTCAACTGGTGACTATTTTAGAGTTAAAAATTTAGGCTATAGCTGTAGAAACGATGATTGTATCGACAACAGTGTTATATATACATCACAAACAGCATCTAAGCTATGTGTTAAAGGCTACACCTATTCAGCAAAGGTATTGGCTTTGATTTATATTTTAAAAATGAAGCATAAATCTCGTGATGAAATTTGTGATTACCTAGCATATTTTGGAATAGATATTTCCGATAGGAATATTGATATTATTCATGATAAATATCAAAAAATGTTAGATACAGATTATAAGAAGAATATTGAGCTCGAGTATGAATATATGATGCGTCATTTTGGCCAAATTCGGATTTCAATTGATTCAATTGCGGTAGAGGAATATCGTGTATTGTCAGTAAGAGATTCTTTTAACAATCATCAAATAGGTCTTCATATTTTTAAACTTGGTGACGAGGATAATTTAAAAGATGTCTTAGGCGAATATGTTTCAAATCCCAATATTAAATCGATTGCAACTGTAAGAAGCTTTACTAGCTTCTTTAAGATATTAAAGGAAGTTGTAAACAGAGATATGGATTACTATTATTTTGAAAAAATGTAATAAAATATAAAATATTTGCAAAAAAATACTCTAATATGGATAAAATTTCGTATATACGTTATTTTTTTGAATTATATTTAAAAAAACTATTTACATTCTTTAAATAATTTGATAAAATATTTATCGTAAATATTTGAATGGAGTGATAAAATGGGACAAAAGCTAGATAGTTATGATCGTAAGATTTTGGAAATACTTCAAGAGGATGGCTCAATTTCAAATCTAGAACTGGCAAAGCGTATTGGCCTTGCTCAATCATCATGTCTATTAAGAACAAAGAATTTGAAGGAAAAAGGAATTATTGCTAAAACCACAATTATTGTAGATGAAAAGAAAATGGGCTATGAGGTTACTGCATTTGCAAAGGTTAACCTAAATCCTTTAAATAGAGAAACATCGTCTAACTTTGTAAAAACTATAAAACAAATCAGTCAAGTTGTAGAATGCTATACAATCACAGGTGATGGTGCATTTTTATTAAAAATTGTAGCTAAGGATTTGCAATACTATCGCGATTTCGTTGTAGATAGCTTGCTAGCAATAGATGCTGTAAGTAATGTTGAAACTAACATGGTTGTTGGTGTTGATAAGAATACAACTGCAATTCCACTAGAATAAGAAAGGCTTCGGCCTTTTTTTTGCATAGATATTTAATTAAGAAATAAATTGTTGTATAATAAATTGTCAATTTGTTTTAGGAGTAGAAGTATGGTAAAGATTGGTATGCGTAATATAAAAACAGCAATTTCTGTTTTTATATGTCTTATGATATATTTTTTAATTTTAGTAATTGCATTTGCATTTAATACGGATTGGGTTAAGAGCTTTAAGATTGCAACTCAAATTTATACACCATTTTTTGCGTGTCTAGCAACTGCTTATTCTGTTTCTGTTGATAAAGAAAAATCCTTAGCTCAAGCTAAGCTTCGTTTATCTGCATCAATTATTGGTGGTTTATTTGGTTTATTTGTAATTATAATTTATCAGTATGTATTTAGGCTTGAATGGCCATTTCAGCATATATCTGCTACAGGTAATCCTACAATGGATTTAAATGGGTTGTTTGGGACGGGTTTTTTAGGCTCTGATGAATTTACTAGCCAAGATGTTAATTTAAGCTTTGTTTTATCATTTATTGCGCCTGTTATTGTTTCATCGCTTTCCGTTGTTGCAGTTATTTGGATTTGTAATGCTATAAAAAGACCACAGTGTTCGTTTATTGCGGTACTTACATTAACTGCTGTTATGACAAGTCTTGGTACTAATCCAATAATTTATGGCCCAAATCGTATTTTATCTACAATAATTGGTATATTAGTAGCTTTAATGGTTAATTTTTTTCATTTACCTAGACATAAGAATAAAAATACGTTATTTGTGATTGGGATGGATGGAATATATAAAAAGGACAATGATGAGGTTAACGGATATAATGCATTTAAGGTTAATTCGTTAATGAATTCTGGAGCTAATGTAACATATTTTACAACAAGATCACCTGTAGTTATGCTAAAAATGATTGGTTCTGCAAAGCCCAAAAATCCAGTTATTTGTTTATCTGGAGCAGCTATGTACGATTTAAATACATTTGAGTATTCATATGTTCAAAATATTGATATTGAGTGTGTTGTTCGTTTAAAAGCAATATTTGAAGAGCATGGGGTATCACCATTTATTAATATTATTGATGATAATGTTTTATACACATATAATGAGCATATTGGTAGTGAAGCAGAGGCTGTATACGCTAAAAACAGAAAAAATAGTGCATATAGCTGTTATATTCCAGGGGAAGCTCCTCGTTCTAAGGATGTATGCTACTACGTGTGTGTTGAAACTAAGGAACTTAATCAGAGACTTAAGGAGGAAATTCTGAAAACTCCATTTGCTAACAAACTTTATTTAGCGGAATATGACTGCTACGAAAAAGAAGGTAAAGAAGATTATGCTGGCTATAGCTATCTAAAAATTTATTCAGCAAATGTATTAAAACTTGATTGCATTGCTAATTTAAAGACTAAATTTGATAAAATTGTTGGGGTTGGTACTCACGAATATGATGATTATTTTCTAGCTTCTTGTGATTTATCAATAACAAATGTTGAGGCATGTGGTAAGGTTAAAAATGCTTCTACCAATGTATTAAATAATACATCATCTGAGGCATTATTAAAGGAAGTTGGAAAAGAATTTCATCGTAAATACCCAAATTCAAATTAATTCCTAATTGACAAAGCTTAAAAAAAAGATATAATTATGGTTGAATATCGATGATAAGGAATAGTAGCATCAAAGACTATATTTTAGAGAGTCTATGGTTGGTGAAAATAGATATATATCTGATGTGAATCTACCTTTGAGATAAACGTATGCCTGCGTTAAAGGTATAAAGAGCTAGGCTTGTCCTAGAATTAAGGTGGCACCGCGATAATTCGTCCTTAGATTTATTCTAGGGACTTTTTTATTTTTAAGGAGGAGAACAAAATGCTAGATATTAAATTCGTAAGGGAAAACCCAGAGATTGTAAAAAACAATATTAAGAAAAAATTTCAAAACGAAAAATTACCTCTTGTTGATGAGGCAATTGAGCTTGATAAAGAAATAAGAGCAAGCAAACAAGAATGTGAAGCTTTACGTGCATCAAGAAATGATCTTTCTAAGCAAATTGGTGCTTTTATGAAAGATAAGGAAATTGAAAAGGCTAATGAAATTAAGGCTATAGTTTCTAAAAACAACGAAAGAATTGCAGAGCTTGAGCCTCAAATTAATGAAAAATCAGAAAAGCTTCAAAAGATAATGATGGTTATTCCACAAATTGTTGATGAGTCAGTACCAGTTGGTAAGGATGATAGTGAGAATGTTGAAATCAAGAGGTATGGTGATCCAGTTGTACCTGCATATGAGATTCCATATCACGCTGATATAATTGCTAGATTCAATGGACTTGATAAGGATGCATCTGGTAGAACTAGCGGTAATGGATTCTATTATTTATTAGGAGATATTGCTCGTATGCATTCAGCCATGCTATCATATGCTCGTGATTTTATGATTGAAAAGGGTTTTACATATTGTATTCCACCATTTATGATTCATGGTGATGTTGTACAAGGTGTTATGTCTTTTGCTGAAATGGAAAACATGATGTATAAAATCGAAGGTGAGGATTTATACCTAATTGGTACATCTGAGCATTCAATGATTGGACGATTTAAAAATCAAATTGTTAAGGAATCTGAATTACCTATTACATTAACAAGCTATTCACCTTGCTTTAGAAAAGAAGTAGGAGCTCATGGTATTGAGGAAAGAGGAATTTACCGTGTACACCAATTTGAAAAACAGGAAATGGTTGTACTTTGTAAGCCTGAGGAATCTATGGATTGGTATAACAAAATGTGGAGTTATACAGTAGAATTCTTTAGAAGTCTTGATGTGCCAGTTCGTACTCTTGAATGCTGTACAGGAGATTTAGCAGATCTTAAGGTAAAAAGCTGTGATGTTGAGGCATGGTCTCCACGTCAACAAAAATACTTTGAGGTTGGCTCTTGCTCTACTCTTGGTGATGCACAAGCACGTAGATTACAAATTCGTACAAAGGGCGAAAATGGCACTTATTTAGTTCACACATTAAATAATACAGTTCTTGCAACTCCTAGAGGCTTAATTGGAGTTATTGAGAATAATTATAACGAGGATGGATCAATTAATATCCCTAAAGCTTTACAGCCTTATATGGGTGGAGTTACAAAAATTGTTCCAAAGAAATAGTCAAAAATGGTCTATAAAAAATAGGCCATTTATTTTTTTGGCACTCGGTAAAAATGTGTGCCAACATTTTTCGTAAAAACCATAATTTCACATTTTTTTACTATATTTCTACGTTTTGCATTTTGTATACTATAGATGTCTTCAAGGTAAGACAAACTAAAATTAATAAATTAATACTTTTAAATTTTAAATACGGAAAGGAGGTTAATTTCTACTAGCCCACAAAACTCAATTCATACACAACACACATAACTCTCTCCCAATAAACAAAATGAATCTTTTCATTCGGGCTAGTATGAATTTGCTAAAATCCTAGGACTTTTTCCTAGGATTTTTTGTTTGTATATGATAATATAAAACTATAGATTTAAGGAGGAGTAGTAGTGATGGAGTATGTAATTATAGGCTTATTGGTAGTTATTGTATTATTAATTCTATATTTAGTTTTAGCAAAGCCGCGTGAGCAAAGAATAGATGTCGATTTGACTAAGCTTGAGAATAATTTGAAAAACCAGATAGATCTTACTATGACAAAAGGTATGGTGGCTCTTTTAGAGCATGAAAAAGAAAATAATAACTTTCAGGCTCAAAAGTTTTCAGAATTAGAAAAATCAATTAATAATCGTTTAGATGGAAGAATGGATGTTCTAAATAATAAACTCGATATGAAGCTTGTTTCTATGAACGAGAATGTTTCCAAAAGCCTAACATCAAATATTTCTAAAACAGGTGAAATATATGCAGCGCTTATCGAAAGATTAACTAAAATAGATGAAGCACAGGCTAATATTAATAAATTATCAAATGATGTAGTATCCTTGAAAAACGTATTAGAAAATAACCAAAATAGAGGAAAGTATGGAGAGTATACGCTAAATTCGATTTTGTTTAGTGTGTTTGGGGATGCAAAGGAAGGCGTTTATGCAACACAGTACCATTTAAAGGGTGGGAATGATGTTATACCTGATAGCGTCATATTTTTACCACAGCCTTATAAGCTTTTATGTATAGATTCAAAGTTTCCTTACGCTGATTATAAAAAAATAATGGAAAATCACAATGATGATACATATATTAAGGGCTTTTATAATGCAGTAAAAAAGCATATAACTGATGTTGCAAATAAATATATAGTAAAAGATGAAACGGCACCATATGCAATTATGTTTGTGCCTAGTGATGCTATTTTTGGCTATATAAATGGTGAGCTATATGAACTTGTTGAATTTGCAAGAGAAAAGAATGTTGTTATATCATCTCCATCAACGCTTCAGCCTATTTTAGCTAATATTAATATTATAAAAATTAATTATAATCGAGCTGAAAACGTTGAAATTATTTCAGAACAGATAAAGCTATTAAGTAAGGATTTTGTAAAATTTAAAGATGATTGGCAATCAATTTCGAAAAATATATCAGCTTTACATAACTCAACGGATAATTTTACTAAGAGAGTAGATATTTTAAATAAAAAATTTGAAAAAATAAATAATACAAATAATTTTGAGACAATAGAAAATAGTGATGTAGAATTAATTGTAAAATAAGAGGGAGATAATAATATGAATACATATATAGATATTACTGGTGTAGTATTAACTACAAAAAGATTAATCTTAAGAGAATGGAAGGAAGATGATTTAGATGATTTTTATGAATATGCATCTGTACCTGGTGTTGGTGAAATGGCAGGGTGGCACTTCCATGAAACAAAAGAAAAAACAAAGGAAATACTAGATATATTCATTAACGGTAAAAAAACATTTGCAATAGTATATAATAATAAAGTTATCGGATCTTTAGGAATTGAAGAATATAATTAAAAAGTATTTCCTGAATTTGAGGAATTAAACGGAAGAGAAATAGGATATGTATTATCTAAAGATTATTGGGGGAAAGGGAATAATGCCAGAGGCAGTTAATGCGGTGATTAATTATTGCTTTAACGAATTAAAACTAGATTTTTTAATGTGTGGCCATTTTACTACGAACAACCAATCTTGGCGTGTTCAAGAAAAATGTGGCTTTAAGCATTATAAATTAATTAAATTTGAAACAAGAATGGGTGAAATAAAGGATAGTTTCATGTCTTTATTAAAAAACAATCAAAATATGGTAAAATAATAGCTGTAAGAGGGTGATTTAAATGGCAGTTGCGCCAATTATTAATACTAAAACGAATAAACCAATTAAGGATGCTAGTAAAACATATTATTTTTTAATTAATGATGTTGTAGCGGTTGATGATAGATTGAAGGTTACACCTGTTGGTTATGAGGTTTTAGAGGATAAAGAATCGGTAAAAGAGGTTATATCTAAGTATTTACCTTTGCATGAAAATGAGGAACTATGTATATATACATGTGATGAAAGATATATCAAGCATTGGACATATAAGGATCAGCCAAAAATAGATGATGTATTAGAAAAAACAATTTTTTAAAAATTATTATTGAAATATTGTTAGATAGTGATATAATACATCCGGTAAAGCAAAGATGCTTAATAAAAAATAGAAAATAAGAAAACAAAGGGGGCTGTAAAAAAACCTAGATTTTAAAAAAAATCAAATTCTAGGTTTTGCAGCCTTTTTATTTTGCATATTTATAATTATCTTTAGCTTCTTGATTAACAGACTTTTGTTTAATTTTAGAAGCTTTTTTTGATAATCTTTTAGCACTAGGTTTCTTAAATTTTTCGGGTGTAATATTTTTGGGAACCTTCCAATAATCAAATTTAGCGTTCCCATCATAATATTTAAATAATTTTCTAATGTTATATCCTAAACATACCAACATAAATTCTAATGAAACTTTTGGTAATGAGCGTCTTCTAAAACGCTCATATTGAAAATCTTGTTTAATAACACCGAATGCCCCTTCTACCTGAGAAGAACGATTAACTCTCATCTCTATCCCTTCAATTGATAGAAGATTATCCTCGGCTTCTTGAATGTATTTTTGAAGTTGTAATGTTACTTCAAATATTTTAAAATTTTCATCTTTATTTTTCATAAATCTTTTACAAAACAATGAAAACATACAATTATTACATCCTTCAATTTTATAGAATATTGAATTAGCTTTTTTATGATGCCAAGTAACATCATCACATTTATATCCAATATTTCCATTTAAACATATTATTGTTTCATTATTTGTATCAAGTCTATATTGACTAGGGTTTTGTCCGGATACATTGCCTTGCCATGTGAAGTATTTTACGAAATTTTTAATATTATGAACGTCTAAATATTTATAATTTTCATAAGAACCATATCCTGCATCAGCACATAAAGATTTAGGATAAGAATGGTAAAATTCGTAATGTTTATCTAATAAAAGTGTAAAATCATCTATATCATTTCTAGATTGAGTTACTAAATATGCAGAAACCAATCCGTTTATAACACTTATTTGTGTGTTATACCCTGCATGCATATTACTACCTAAACCAGAATAATAATCTTCTTTCAAACACATTGCTGTCGCGTCATTATCAGTTTTATAATAAGAGTTTCTGTTTGGACCACAAATCCTCTCTTTCTCCTCATATTCTAAACTCTTTTGTAAATATTCAACTAATAAGTCGTAATTTTTAATATGTTTTTTGCTTGTTTTATTTGTTAAATCCAAGTTTTTTAAAATGTCATTTAATTCAAGTAATTTATTAGCTATTTCCTGAGAACTTATCATACCTGTTTTAGGTAATCCTCTAATTAAATTATATTCAAATAATAAATCTCTTACTTTATCACAAAGTTTTAAATGAAATTTCGTTGGTTTCCATACAAATTTATATTTGTTTGCGTTAGCTTCAAACTTAGATCCATCTAGATACATTTTATCCATTTTTAAATTACATTCATCAAAAATGGCCTTTGTAATTAATGAAAAGAACTTGCCTGCATTAGGTAATATATAATCATTTATAAAATTACCTAAAGTCATATGACTAGGCCTTTCTTCTTGCATAATATAAATACAACGTAAATCAAATCTACAGCTGTCTTCAATGTCTCTTAGTGTACCTTTCCCAAAACTAAAATTAAACAAAATTAATGCTAACATATTGTATGGGTTATGTGATGGTCTTCCTCCTTTATCAGTATCATTTTTTTGTTTTTCTTTCAGTAAGCTATTAAGTAAATCACAAGCTCCTGATCTATCTAATAATGCTAAAAATTTGTCTATTTTTTGTGATTGCTCCACATTACTAGTGTAGCAGTCTACAAAAAATGTTTTTCTTATGGTATAATATCCCATGTAAAATGTTTGTAGTCCAACAATATTTTACCATAAAGACGGCTCCGGGTTCGATTCCCCGAGCGTTTTTTACTTTTATAGACAAAAAAAGGACTGTAAAGTACTAAATTTGTTTTTTTTCAAAACCTAGGTTTTTTTACAGCCCCTTTTTTTGTTGTGTGAGGTATTTGAATGGACGAACAAAATAAAACTCCTTATTTAGACGCATTAAAAAGCTATATAAAAGAAGGTATATCTCCCTTTGATGTTCCTGGACACCATATGGGTAATGTAAAAAATGATTTTAAAGCATTAGTTGGTAATAGGGTTTATCAATGTGATGTAAACGCGCCAAGAGGGATGGACAATTTAAACCATCCAAATGGAGTTATTAAAGAGGCACAGGCCCTAATGGCACAGGCTTATAATGCTGATGAGGCGTATTTCTTAATTAATGGTACTACATCTGGTATTTTGGCTTCTATATTGTCAACAACGGGAAGACATGATAAAATAATATTGCCAAGGAACTGTCATAAATCAGTTATCAATGCATTAATTTTATCAGGTGCTACGCCTATATTCGTAATGCCAGAACTTGATTTAGAGCTAGAAATAGCTAATCAACCAAGTGTAGCTTCATATGAAGAGGCTATTACGGCAAATCCTGATGCTAAAGCAGTTTTTGTTATAAATCCGACCTATTTTGGAGCTGTAGCAGATCTTAAAAAGATAGTGGCAATAGCTCACGCAAATAATATGATTGTTATTGTAGATGAAGCCCATGGAGCTCATTTTGGCTTTAATTATTATGGTCCATATAGCGCTATGGAGTGTGGAGCAGATTTAAGTGCGGTTTCACTTCATAAAACACTTGGAGCTTTGACTCAAGCAAGTGTTTTGCTTAAAAAGGGTGATAGAGTTTCTCGTGATGAAATTAAGGAAGCATTGGCCATGATTAATACTACATCTCCATCAGCGCTTTTGATGGCATCACTTGATGCGGCTAGAAAATATATGGCTACAGCTGGACAGGTTCAATTAAATGACACTGTTAATTTAGCAAATTATGCTCGTAAGGAAATTGATAGAATTCCAGGCTTTAAAGCGTGCGGAAGAGAGCATTTCTTAAAACATCAGGTTTTTGACTATGATGACACAAAACTTGTAATAGAGCTTGATAATATTAATTTAACAGGATTTGAATTATATAATATGCTAAGAGATGAGTATCAAATTCAAATGGAATTAGCCGAGGCTTATACTTTATTAGGTATAATTGCTATTGGCTCAAAGAAGAGTCATATAGACCATTTAATTTGGGCTCTTAAGGATATTTCTGATAAATATTATAAGGAAGATATAAAATATCCGAAATATCATTATGATCAAAACTTCCCTCAATCAAGGCTCTCACCAAGAGAGGCTTATCAATTAGATTCACAAAGAATAAAACTAACTGAGGCTAAAGGATATATATCTAAAGAATCAATTATGGTTTATCCTCCAGGAATTCCTTTAATTATTCCGGGAGAAATATTTAATGATGCTATAATTGAGAGAATCTTAAAATACAAGCAAACAGGAGCGACTGTATTATCAAAATATCAAGATGGGACTGTGAGTGTTGTTAAGGAGGATTGATTTTTATGAGACTAAAAAACACACCTTTAAAAGATGGCTTTACTATGCCTGCAGAGTGGGAAAAGCATAGTGGTACTATTGTGCTTTTACCTTATCGCGAGGATACCTGGGAAAATGGTGGAAAGGATGCAATGCCTGAATTTTTAGAAATAGTTAAGGCTATATCTTTATATGAAAGAGTTATTTTAGTTATCAATCCTAAGATTAAAGAAGAGGATATTGAGGCTTTTAAAATTGAAAACGTAGAGATATTAAGGCTTCCATACAATGATTCATGGGCTAGAGATAATACGTTAATATTTGTAACAAATAATGAGGGTGACGTCAGAGCTGTTGATTTTGGCTTTAATGCCTGGGGTGGAAGCGTTGATGGACTTTATGATGATTATGAGGATGATAACTCTCTTGGAGCAAGATTAGCTGATTTCTTAGGTGTCGATTATTATAGTAGAAAGGATTTTATCCTCGAGGGTGGAAGTATTCATACTAACGGACAAAGAGTATTAATGACAACAGAGGCTTGCTTACTTAGTAGGGGTAGAAATCCATATCTTTCAAAACAGGGTATTGAGGTTACATTGAAGGATTATTTAGGCATGCGTCATATTGTTTGGCTGCCACACGGAATTGTAAATGATGAGACAAATGAGCATATCGATAATTTTGCTTGCTTCTTAGATGAACAAACAATATTACTTGCGAATACACTTGATGAACAAGATTTACAACATCAATACTCTTATGAGGGCTTAGAGGTTCTTGGTAAATTACCATTTTATGTAATTATGAGTAAGCTTCCTACACCATATTTAACATTAACAAAAGAGGAAGCTAGTAAAATAAGTCAAGCTCCTGGCGCAAAACCAAGAAAAGAAGGAGATAGACTAGCTGCATCATATGTTAATTTCTATCAGGGAGAGAAATTTGTACTTGTACCACAATTTGGAGTTGAGGAGGACAAGTCTGCAATTAGATTATTTAAGCAAATCTATCCTGATAAAACAATTTATCCAATTAATTCAAGACATATATTAGTTGCTGGTGGTAACATTCATTGCGTTACAATGCAAATTCCAGAAGGAGTCGTAAAAAATGAAGATTAAGGTGTCTGCAGTTCAAATGTCTATGTCATGGGACATTGAAAAGAATATATCAAAGGCTATCTCTTATGTTAGAGATGCTGCAGCAAAAGGTGCAAATATTATCTTGTTACCTGAATTATTTAAAACCCCATATTTTTGTCAAAAGGAAAAATATGATTATTTTAGTTTGGCAGAGGAATATGAAAATTCTCAATTGCTAAAAACATTTCAAAGCCTTGCTCGAGAGCTTGGCGTTGTTTTACCAATTTCATTCTTTGAACGAGCAGGCAATTCATATTTTAATTCACTTGTTGTGTTTGACGCGGATGGTACAGATTTAGGATTATATCGTAAAAGCCATATTCCAACAGGTGAATGCTATGAAGAAAAGTTCTATTTTTCTCCTGGTGATACGGGATTTAAGGTTTATGATACAAAGTTCGGTAAGGTAGGAATAGGAATATGCTGGGATCAATGGTTCTCTGAACTTGCAAGATGCCTAACGCTTATGGGAGCAGAGATTATCTTGTATCCAACTGCAATTGGCTCAGAGCCAGTTTTACCAATTGATTCTAAGAATCACTGGCAAAATGTAATGAAGGGGCATGCCGCTGCAAATATTATTCCCGTTGTAGCTGCCAATAGAATAGGTGAGGAAAAAGAAGATAATTCAAGTATGACATTCTATGGGTCTTCATTTATTGCATCATGCGAGGGTGATAAGCTTAAGGAAATGTCAAGAACTGAAGAAGGCTTTATTATTGAGGAGTTAGACTTAGATTATAGCAATAAGAAACGTTATAGCTGGGGGATTTTTAGAGATAGAAGACCAGATTTATATGAAGCTATTAATCATTTAGCTTATAAGCCAAAAAATAATAAATGATTTAGATAAAAAAATGGTTAATGAAACTTTTTGTAAATATTAACCTTTTTTTATATTTTGGTATATAGCTTATATTTTAATGAGTGAATAATGCCATGTAAAAATTTTAATGTTTTGGATATATGGTGTAATAAAGTTGAAATAAAGAGCGAATCAATACAAAATAGATAAGAATAACATTAAAAGTATCCTGTTAAATAATGTGAATTATTTATTAAATGGATACTTTCTTTTATATTAATTTTATACAAATGCCAGAGTTTACAAATGCTGACAAAGTGTTCACTCTGAAATGTAAAAGGTTGAATGGTACTGCAATAAATGATAAAATGCTAACAGCAATGTAATGTGAATTATACATTTGCTAGGCTATTCCTTTTTTAAAAAGGAAAAAATCTCATCAAACCCTATGTAGATTTTGCTACAAAGCGTAGCTATTTCTTCAGGAGTTTCTTTTGGATTGCTTAGCCATGCATAGATAACATAGCCAATAGAACTTTCAAAAATGTTACGTTGGTATTCATTGTGTAAATTTTCATTTTTACTCTTAAGCTTTAAAAGAACATTTTCGATTAAAGCGGGAGCAATAGAGGAGAATACGCGTGAGTTCTTTTTAACCTCTAAAAAGAAGATTAAAAACCACTCATAAAGACTTGTTGAGCCTTTTCTTGCAAGCTTATTATCAATAGCCTGTAAAAAGGGACCGACGATATCGTGTAGTATATCTTCTTTAGTTTTATAATTTTTATAAAATGCAGTTCTAGATACACCAGCCTTGGAAACAATTTCGGTAACTGTAATTTTACTGATATCTTTTTTAACAAGTAAAACTAGAAATGCTTCCTTAATAGAATCTTTCGTGATTTTATTAGAAGCGGCGTTTGCTTTTTGTAAACCGGTTATATTGCTCATAAAACTCCTCCTAATTTGTATATTTATTATATAATAAAAAATTAGAAAAGAGAATAAATGAAAAAATAAAGTTGATAATTAGAGTGACAAAGTCATTTAATTATAAAAAAAGAATATATTAAAGGAGAAATTTTTATTATGACAGAATTAGAAATTAAGGAAAAATTAAAGGAATTTTTTGTAAACAACCTTGGTGTTGATGAATCAGAATTAGAATTCGATACAATGCTATTTGGTGATGGTATTGGACTTGATTCAATCGATTCAATCGAATTGATTACTTACATTGATGAAACTTTTGGTGTTTCAATGTCTGGTGTTGCTAAGGAAAATTTCCAAAACATCAATACATTAGCTGCTTATATTGTATCTAATATGTAATGAATAAGATGGTTGCAAATTATCTTGCAACCATTTTTAAATTATTTATATTTTAAAATGAAAGGATTAATAAAAATGACAAACGATAAAAATAGATGCGTTGTAACTGGTCTTGGTATGATCAGTGCAATTGGAAATAATGTAGAAGAATGCTTTACAAATGCGATTAACTCTGTATCAGGGATTAAAGAAACTAAAAGCGTAGATACAACTGATTGCTATGCTAAGCTTGCTGCAGAAGTACCTTCTGATTTAAAGAACATTGAATCAAAGGGTGATGATCTTGATCGTGTATCTAAATTATGTATCAAGGCTGCAAGAGAAGCTGTATCTGATGCTGGTTTAGGTGATTTTGGTGGAGACACAAGAGTAAGTGTTATTATTGGTTCTTGTGTTGGTGGTGTTGTATCAATCGAACACTACTATAAAAATGGAAGAGATGCTTCTGATGTAAAGAAGATGCCAATTTCTGCAATTGCTTCTCAGGTTGCTGGTGATTTAAATGCTGGTGGATGTGTTACAAATATTGCTAATGCATGTGCTGCAGGTACTATTTCAATTGCTTATGCTTGTGATTTGATTCGTGCTGGCAAGGCTGATGTTGTAGTTGCTGGTGGTGCTGATGCATTTGCTTCAGTTCCATATGCAGGATTCCTTGCTTTACATGCACTTGATTCAAATCCTTGTTCATCATTCAACCATTGTACAGGTATTACTCTTGGTGAAGGTTCAGGTATTGTAATTGTTGAGTCATATGAGCATGCTAAGGCTCGTGGTGCTAAAATGTATTGTGAGGTTTTAGGTTCTGGTGTATCTAGTGATGCTCACCATATCACTGCTCCAAGAGAAGATGGAGAAGGTCAAATGAATGCGATTCGTTGGGCTTTAAAGAATTCAGGAATTGATGGTTCTGAAATTGGTTATATTAATGCTCATGGTACTGGTACAGCTAAAAATGATAATGCTGAATTCCTATCACTTCATACAATTTTTGATCCAATTAATGATAATTTAAGTGTATCATCAACAAAGCCAATGGTTGGTCACTGTTTAGGTGCTGCAGGAGCTATTGAGGCTGTATTTGCAATTAAGGCTTTAACCCAAAATGTTATCCCTGCAACTTTAGGCTATTCAGATGAAGATCTAGAAGCTTTAAAGGAAAAGGCTGGTAAGATTGATTTTGTTCCTAATAAGAGTCGCAAGAAGGAATTAAAGACAGTTATGTCTAACTCATTTGCGTTTGGTGGAAATAATGCTAGTATCGTATTTTCAAAGGACAAGGGTAATGTAGTATTACCTGAGGCTAAGGAGCCTGTATATATTACTGGTTTCGGTATTGTTTCTCCTCTTGGAAATGGAGTTGAAAACTATATTAGCAAGGTAGAAGCTAATGAAACTGTTAGTTCATCTTGTGTTAATTCAGTAGTTGATAAGCCTGATTTTGATGAAAATGGATTGAAGATGGCTTTCTACCGTAAGCTTGATAACTTCTCTAAGCTTCAAGCTGTATCTGGTATGGCTGCACTTAAGAATGCTGGCTATGAATTAAATGATGAAAATGCCACAAAGGTTGGTATAGTAGTAGGTACTTCAGAAGGAGCTTTAGGAATGGGCTGCTTATTTGAAGAGAATATTGCTGAAAAGGGTAATGCGGCTGGATCTGCATTTAACTTCCCTAATACAGTATATAACGCTGCAGGTGGATATTTATCAATTTGCTCAGGTATTAAGGGATATAATGTTACAATCACAAATGGTGCTCAATCTGGTTTAGCATCAGTTGCATATGCTAAGAATATTATTGAGCAAGGTCAAGAGGAAGTTGTTCTTGCTTGTGGTACTGATGAAAATATTGAGATTATTTCTGAATTATATTCAAAGCTTAATTATGTATCTGATTCTGTAATTAAACCATATGATAATGCTAAAGGCTTTGTACTTGCTGATGGTTCTACAACTATCGTTTGTGAATCAGCATCATCTGCAAATGCTCGTAATGCTAAGAAGTATTGTCAAGTAGTTGGTTATGGTATGACTCATCAAAATGTTAAGTTTGGAACTCTTGAAGGTTCTTCAGAGGCTTTAGACAAGGCTATTTTAGAGGCTTTAGCAGACGCTAATCTTAAGCCTGAGGATATATCTTGTATTTCTGGATTCGCAAATGGTAACCATATTGTAGACAATGAAGAGCTTCAAAGCTTAAGACGTGTATTTAAAGAAAATTTAGTAAATATTCCTGTATTTAGTGTTAAGGAAAGAACTGGTGAAGGTAGAGCTGCATCAGCTGCTCTAGCTTGTGCTCATTCTGCAATGATGCTATCAGGAGATATCAAGAAAGAAAATGGATATGCTATTAGTCTTGATAAGATAGAAAATGTTAGCATTGATTCAGCTAAACTTGAAAATGTATTAGTTATTGCCTATGGTTCTGGTGGATCATACTGTGCAGTAGTATTAAAAAAGTAGGTGAAATAAATGAAGGTTGCAATTGTAACAGGTGCCTCTAGAGGTATTGGACGTGCTTGTGCATTACGTCTTGCTAAGGATGGCTACACTGTAGTTGTAAATTATAGTCATTCAAATGGTCCAGCTGAAGATACTTTAGCTCAAATCATTGCAGAGGGTGGTTCTGGAATGATTTATAAGGCTGATGTGTCTAAGCTTGATGAAGTAAAAGCGATGGTAAGAGATGTATTTAAGGAATATGGAACAATCGATGTGCTTGTAAATAACGCTGGTATTGTTCGTGATGAATTCTTATTAATGATGTCTCAAAAGTCATTAGATGATTGTTTTGAACTAAATGTTAAGGGATATTTCTATTGTGCTCAACAAGTAGCACTTAAAATGTTTAGAAAAAAATCTGGTGTAATAATCAATATGTCATCAGTTGCTGGTAAGTTCTCACTTCCAGGCCAAAGCGTTTATGGTGCAACAAAGGGTGCTGTAAACTCAATGACTCAAACTATGGCTAAGGAATTATCAGCATATGGTATTAGAGTTAATGCTATAGCTCCAGGATTTATTCAAACAGAAATGCTTGACGCAATTCCTGAGGAAAAGAAGGAGGAATATCTAAAGGCTATTCCTATGCATACCTTAGGTAAGGGTGAAGATGTTGCGGCACTTGTAAGCTTCTTAGCTTCAGAAGAGTCTAAATACATTACTGGTCAAACAATCACAATTGATGGAGGACTATCACTATGATGAATATCAATGATATTAACAAAAGAATTAAACAACGTCCCCCTTTTCAAATGATAGAAAGAGTTATTGAACTTGAACCAAACGTAAGCGCAAGAGGTATTAAGTCTGTATCAGTAAATGAACCATATTTTATGGGACATTTTCCTGATGCACCTATAATGCCTGGTGTATTAATCGTAGAAGCATGCGCACAGCTATGCTCATTAGTAATGGAAGATGATGGCACAGATCCAGATAAAATATATGTATTACTTAAGGTTGATAATTTCAAATTTATTAAGCCAGTAATACCTGGATATCAGCTTGATATTACAGTTACTAAAACAAGAAGTGCTGGACCTTTAACTTCGTTTGATGCTGTAGTTAAGGTTGAAGATAAAATTTACTCAAAGGGTTCAATGACATTCACAATGGTGGAAAAATCTACCATTTATGGAAGTGAAGAGTAATGCCTTCTAAAATCAAAAAAATATTAGTTTTAAATGGTAGTCCTAAAGGGGAACATTCATCAACATTAACTGCTACAAAGGCATTTGTTGATGGACTTGCACAAGAAACAGGGGCTTGTGTTGAATACATTTGGATAAATAGTTTAAATATTAAACCATGCTTGGGATGCTTGTCTTGTTGGGGAAAAACTCCTGGCGAATGTGTCATTAAAAATGACGATGCTAATATGATAAAAGAAAAAATAATGGAATGTGATGTATTTATTGAATCATATCCCTTGTATTTCTTTGGAATGCCTGGCACGATGAAAGTATTTACAGATAGAATGATGCCTTTTATGTCAACATATGAAGGACAAAAGGCTCCAGTTGATGGAGCTTCATTCCATGGTCATCGTTTTGAAATGGGCGATAAGAAGTTCATTATTATTGCAAGCTGTGCATATACAGCTGCTGATAATGTATTCGATTCACTTGTCACTCAATATGATGCAATATGTGGAAAGGGTCATTATACTGCAATTCTTTGCCCACAGCTTAAGACATTAATTGAGCTTAAGATGGAAGATAGACAAGAACGCTTCTTACAAAAGTTTTATGAAGCTGGTGTTTCATTTGGGAAAAATGGTAGTTTAACAGATGAAGAAATAAGTAATTTGAAAAAGCCACCATTCTCAGAAGGGGCATATAAGGTTTTATTAAATAAATTTTGGGAACAAGAGCGTAATGGTAAATAGGAGGCTATTTTATGTTTGAAAAAATTAGAGATATGCTTGTAGAAACAGCTAATGTTGATTATGAAAGTGTTACAAAAGACGCGAGACTTAAAGAGGATCTTCGCATCGATTCATTATATGCTGTTGAGTTAATTTTATCATTAGAAACAACGTTTGACATAAAGGTTGAATGGGAAGAAATGACAGCTTTAAAAACAGTTGATGATGTTTGTAAGCTTGTTGAGTCAAAAATTCAAAAATAGTTAGGAGTTAATAAAATGAAATTAGAAGATGTAGAAAAAATAATTAAAATGTTTGAAAAATCAAGTGTTAGTACAATTGATTTAGAGATTGATAATATAAAGATTAAATTAGAAAAGGCAACTCAAGTTGTAAATGTAGTTCCTCAAGCTTTAAATGTAACAACAGGCGCTGATTCAGGCGAAACTGCTGATGAGGCGGATCTTACATTTGTTACAGCACCACTTGTTGGTACATTCCATCAATCACCATCTCAAGAGGCTAAGCCTTTTGTAGAGGTTGGTCAAAGAGTGTCAAAGGGTGATAAAATGTGTATTGTTGAAGCTATGAAGGTAATGAATGAAATTACAGCACCAGTTGATGGTATAGTTAAGGAAGTATTAGTTAAGGAAGGCCAAATGGTTGAATTTGGTACAAAGCTATTTGCGATAGGTGAGTAATTATGTTTAAAAAAATACTAATTGCAAATCGTGGAGAAATTGCAGTAAGAATTATTCGTGCTTGTAAGGAAATGGGAATAAAAACAGTTGCAATTTACTCTACTGCCGATCAAAATGCTCTTCACCGTGAACTAGCAAACGAAGCTTATTGTGTAGGTGGTGCTTCATGTAGTGATTCATACTTAAATATGGAAAACATTTTAAGTATTGCTTGTCTTACTGGTTGTGATGCTATCCACCCTGGATTTGGATTCTTATCTGAAAATCCAATCTTTGCCTCAATGGTCGAAAGATGTGGAATTAAATGGATTGGACCTAATCCTCACGTTATGGAATTAATGGGTAATAAATCAGAGGCCATTAAAATAATGAAGGAAGCGGGAGTTCCTATTGTTCCTGGTTCATATCGTGCTGTATCACTTGAGGAAGGAAATCAAATTGCAAGAGAAATCGGATATCCGGTTTTAATTAAGGCTTCAGCCGGTGGTGGAGGAAAAGGTATTAGAATGGTAGCATCTGATGCTGAATTTGCTCCATTATATACTGAGGCTAAGGAAGAGGCTAAAAAGTTCTTTGCTAATGATGAGCTTTACGTAGAAAAATTTATTGTTAATCCTCGTCACATCGAGGTTCAAATGATGTGCGATAAGCATGGTAATTGTATTCATCTATATGAAAGAAACTGTTCACTTCAGCGTCGTAAGCAAAAAATGCTAGAGGAGGCTCCATGTCAATGTATTTCAAAGGAATTACGAGAAGGACTTCATGAGGCTGCTGTAAAAGCATGTAAGTATGTAAATTACGATTCTGTAGGTACAATTGAATTTTTAGTTGATAAGGACGAAAACTTCTATTTCATTGAAATGAACACTCGTATTCAGGTTGAGCATTCAGTAACAGAATCAATTTGTAATGTTGATATTGTTAAAACTATGATTAAAACAGCATATGGTCTTCAGCTTCCATACAAGCAGGAGGATGTCCAAATCCTTGGATGTGCTATGGAATGCCGTATCAATGCAGAGGATATGAAAAATGATTTTAGACCTGACCCTGGTAAAATTACCTTCTTACATATTCCAGGAGGTAAGGGCGTTAGAGTAGATACAGCAGTTTATGCTGGATATGAAATTCCACCATATTATGATTCAATGATTATGAAGCTAATTGTATTTGCGCCAACAAGACTTGAATGTATTCGTAAGATGCGTGCTGCACTTGAGGAATTAATTATTGAAGGTGTAAAAACAACAACAGAATTTCATTATGTTTTATTACATCATCCAACATTTATATTGGGATATTATGACACAGGCTTCTGTGAGGAATTTTTAAAGGAGTATGAGCAAAATGCAAAACAACGTATTCAATAAGCGAAAAGAAGAAATTAATGAATTTAACTCATTACTTGAAGAATTAAATTTAAGAAAAAAAGATGATAATGATTCTCCAAAAGAAATTCCTGAGGATTTAATGTGTAAATGTCCAAGCTGTGGTAAAAATCTTTTTAAAGAGGATTACATCAACGCTTTTAAGGTTTGCCCTTCTTGTGGTTATAATGCAAGGCTATACGCAAAGGAAAGACTTAGCATGATTATGGACGAGGGGTATACAGAATTATTTTATGATATAAAAGAGCGTCATCTTGATTTCCCAGGATATAAGGATAAGCTAAACAAAGCACAGGCTGAAACTCAAATCGATGAATCAATTATTACAGTTGATGGTAAAATTGATGGGATTAGAGCACTCGTTGGTGTCATGGATAGTCATTTTATTATGGGATCAATGGGTAGCGTATGTGGTGAGAAGATTGCATCTTTATGCGAGCTTGGTTTAAAGGAGCATTTACCTGTTATCATGTTTACTTGCTCAGGAGGAGCCCGTATGCAAGAGGGAATTATCTCTTTATTCCAAATGGCTAAAACATCTCAAGCAGTCGCAAAACTATGCGAAAAAGAATTATATATTGCAGTTTTAACTGACCCTACTACAGGTGGAGTAAGTGCTTCATTTGCTTCCCTTGCAGATATTACTTTGGCAGAGCCTAAAACATTAATAGGCTTTGCAGGAAAGCGTGTAATTGAAAAAACAATTAAGGAAGTTTTACCAAAGGAATTCCAAACATCAGAATTCCTACTTGAAAAAGGATATATTGATAATATTGTAGAAAGAAAGGATATGAAGTCTACCTTAAGTAAGCTTTTAAGACTTCATAATTATAGATAATATGATATTAGAAAAGAATGAACGTCAAATTGAAGAGCTAGAAGCTCGTTTGTTAAGCCTTGATCCAAATTCAATGGAATTTAGGGTTGTATCTTCTGAACTACACGCATTAAAGGAAGAAACATATAAGAATCTATCTGCATGGGATCGCGTATCAATTGCTAGAAGTGCAAAAAGAGTTAAAGCAAAAATGCTTATTAATAAGTTAATTACGGATTTTTATGAGCTACATGGTGATCAATATTATGCAGATGATCAAAGTATCATTGCAGGTATTGGAATGTTAGGTGATATGCCAGTTACAGTTATTGCTCAAGCTAAGGGAACTAACATTAGTGAAAGTATCAAGCGTAACTTTGGTATGACTTCACCAGAGGGCTTTCGAAAGGCTTTAAGATTAGCTCATGAAGCCGAAAAGTTTAATAGACCTATTATTACGATAGTAGATACATCAGGAGCTTATCCAGGTCGTGGAGCTGAGGAACGTGGTCAAGCACGTGCAATCGCAAGAAATCTTATGGAGTTTTCGCAGCTTAAGGTTCCAGTAATTGCGATTGTATTATCAGAGGGTGGATCAGGTGGTGCGCTAGCACTTACAGTTTCTGATTACATTTATATGTTTGAAAATGCTGTTTATTCAGTATTATCACCAGAAGGCTTCGCATCTATCTTATTTAAAGACACTGTAAGTGTTGAGGATGCAGCTGAAATGATGAAGATGACTAGTAAGGACTTGCAAGAATATGGTATTGTTGATGAAATTATCAAAGAGCCTCTTGGAGGAATTAAATATCTTTCAGATGATTTTGTTAGCAATTTAAAATCAAGTCTTATTAATAAATTGAATGAATTATCTGCCTCTTCAACAGACGAATTATTAGAGCGTAGATATCAAAAATATCGTAAAATTAGTTAAAGGGATGGAAGAAAAAATGAAAATTGGATTTTGTTTTGCTGGCCAAGGTGCTCAAGCAGTTGGAATGGGGAAGGACTTTTATGATGCATATCCATCAGTAGCGGCTTTGTATGATAAATTCGATGAAATTAAAGAGCTTTGCTTCGAGGATAAAGCCGGAGTTTTAAACCAAACTGCATATGCACAAAAGGCTATGCTACTTACTTCATATGCAATTGCAAGTGTTTTAAAGGATAACGGAATTGAACCAGAATATGCTTGTGGTCTATCACTTGGTGAATATAGTGCTTTGGCATTTGCTAATGTTTGGTCAATAGAGGATGCAATTAAAATTATTACTAAGCGTGGTAATATTATGCAAAATGCATTACCACTTGGTACAACAAAGATGGCCGCAATTATTGGTCTTGACCGCGAGATTATCTTAAATACAATCAAGGATGTTAATGGTGTATGCGAAATTGCAAACTATAACTGCCCTGGCCAAATCGTTATAACTGGTCAAGCAGAGGCTATCGATGAAGCATGCCCTAAACTATTGGCTGCAGGTGCAAGAAGGGCATTACCATTAAATGTATCAGGAGCTTTCCACTCATCACTTTTAAATGAAGCTTCAGTTGAACTACGTGCTGAACTTGATAAATATACACCAAATAAGCCTGCGTATAAGATTGTTTATAACGTTAGTGGTAAAGAAATGAATGAAAATCTAAATGATATCTTGCAACAACAGATTTGTCATAGTGTATATTTTGAAGACTCTATCCGCTATATGATAGCTCAAGGTGTAGATACGTTTGTGGAAATAGGACCTGGTGCTACCTTATCAAGCTTTATCAAGAAAACATCTAAGGATGTAGCTGTTTACAATGTTTCAAATGTTGAAGGATTAAAGGCTTGTTTTGAAGCTTTAAAAAAGTAAAATGGATAATATTCGATTAGATAATTACTCCTTTAATAACAACTTTAGAATGTATAGGGTTGATGAAATAGGATCAACTAATGATTTTTTCAAAGAAAATTATCAATATTTTAGTGATATGGATTGCTTAGTCGCGAAACGTCAAACTAAGGGGCGAGGTCGCTACAATCGAGTATGGGAATCTAAAGATGATGTAATCATGTCTATTTTATTTAAAAAATCCCATAAGAATCAGATAATTGCACCACTTGCTATTATACTTGCATTAAAAAACTTTGGCATTAATGCGGGTATAAAATGGCCTAATGATGTATATATTGATTCAAAAAAACTGGCTGGAATTTTAATAGAGGATGAATACTCATCAAAATATGAATGCTCAATTGTGGGAATTGGCTTAAATATGAATCCACATATTGATTTTGATGGTGCGGGAGTTCTTGAATATGCTAAGGTATCAAATGATAAAATGATAGATGCAATTCTTAATAATTATGAAAAGTTATTAAATGAATCATGGGACACGATTATTCAGCAATATCAGGAATATAGCATTATACTTAATCGGAGAATAAAATATCATGATATGATTTATACTACTAAAGCTATAACGGATGAAGGGTATTTGTTTGCAACAAACTTAAATGAGTCAATTACGATAAAAAGTGATGAAATTGATATAAAGGGTGCACTTTTAGATTAGGGTGATTTTTGATGAAATACGAGCATAAAGAAAAATATAAGATTGATTTCTCAAGTGTTGATTTTAATTTGCGCTTAGGAATTATAAATGCGTGCTATATAACTCAAAATATGGTTACTGAATTTTTCTCAAAATATAGCTTTGATAACTCAGTTATTTGTAATAGAAATAATGCAGTTTTAGTAGTGCTTAAGCATAAGCTTCATTTTAATAGATTACCTAATTTTAATGAAGAAATTGAGGCTTTATCATATACAACTAAAAAGAGCTCATATCTATTCGAAATGGAAACAGGCTTTACCCACAATGATGAAGAATTGTTTTATTGTAAATCAGAAATATGCCCAGTAGACATAAATACTAGAATTGTTAAAAAACTAGAAGACATTGGATATCCAGCAGATATGGATACTGCACCTTGTCGTTATAAGGAAAATGCCAAGAGAAATACAATTCAATTTTCTGAGCTTGATTTTGTATATGAAGAGAAAATGCGTCCAACAGAAATTGATTATTCTGGTCATGTCAATAATGTAAGCTATATTAAATTTTTAATAAATAGTATGCCTGTAAGCTTTTATCGAAGTGTAATGGTAACAGATATAGAAATATCTTACATACATGAAGCTTTTGAAGATGAGGTAGTAAGAATATACAAGAAAGAAATTAATGATAATCAAATCGCTTTTTTGATAAAAAGAGGAGACAATGAGATTACAAGAGCATTAATGACTTATAAGAGATAAAACATTACAAGCTTCACATCAAGATGTATAGGACTGAGGTCTTATGCATCTTTTTTATATTAAGAATATACATTGATCTATTCTTCAATAAATGGTTTCAAGTGTGTATCATTAAGTGTTAGCATTAAAGACGCTTTTGATCCCACACTATACAAACTATCTATTTACTAAGAATTTAATGTAATATTAAAATTTACAAATTCTTGTTATTATTTGTAAAAAATGCTAAAATAATATCGTAAAGAACTTTCGATTAAAAGTACAATTAAATATTTAAACAGGCGGGGTGATTTTAATGAGAAAAATTAAAGTTGTACAATATGGATGCGGAAAGATGTCAAAATACATTTTAAGGTATTTATATGAGTCTGGAGCAGAAATTGTCGGTGCTATTGATGTGAATCCTGATATTGTAGGACAAGATGTTGGTGATTTTGCAGAACTAGGAGTTAAGACTGGAGTTTTGATTTCTGCAGATGCTGATAAGGTATTAGATTCATGTGATGCAGATGTAGCTGTGGTAACATTATTCAGCTTTATTAACGACATTTATCCAATGTGTGAAAAATGTGTAACAAGAGGTATTAATGTTATTACAACATGCGAAGAAGCAATTTATCCATGGACTACAGCATCAGAGTTGACAAACAAACTTGACCTTCTTGCAAAAGAGAACGGATGCACAATTACTGGCTCTGGTATGCAAGATATTTTCTGGATTAATATGGTAGGCATGGTTTGTGCTGGATGCCATAAGATTATAAAGCTTAAAGGATCATATAGCTATAATGTAGAAGATTATGGACTAGCCCTTGCACAGGCTCATGGTTGTGATTTGACTGTAGAGGAATTTGAAAAGACTCTTGCTCATCCAACCGAAGTAGTACCTTCATATGCATGGAATGCATCAGAAGCTATCGCATCTAAACTTGGTCTTACAATTAAATCAATTGATCAAAAGAACGTTCCATATGTAATAGATAAGGATTTGTATAGCCAAACATTAGGAAAAACAATAAAAGCTGGAAGATGTATCGGAATGTCTGCGGTTGTAACAATTGAGACACATCAAGGTATAATTATTGAAGAAGAAACAATTGGTAAGGTATACGGACCTGATGATGGTGATTTATGTGATTGGGAGATTACAGGTGAGCCAAATGTTAAATTTAAGGTTGAAAAACCAGCAACTGTTGAGCATACGTGTGCAACAATTGTAAACCGAATCCCATCACTTTTAAAAGCTCCTACAGGCTTTGTTACATGTGAAGAGTTAGATGAAATTGATTATCTAAGCTACCCAATGTCATTTATGGTTTAAAATTAAATAATATCTAATTAAATTTCTAAGATGTGAGTTTATAATAATTATATAAATTCACATCTTTTTGCATGTAACTGTAGAATACAAATAAAAAAAACATCTGTCAAGAAAAAAAACTTGACAAGTATAAAATATATGGTATAATCACTATGTCAAAAAAATAGAAGGAGTGAATATATTATGGCAGTTAAAATTAGATTACAAAGATTTGGAGCTCACAAGAATCCTCAATATCGTATTGTTGCAAGTGATTCAAAAAGCCCACGTGATGGAAAGTTTCTTGAGGTTTTAGGTACATATAATCCAGTTGCTAATCCAGCAATCGTTAATGTTAATTTAGAAGCTACTAACAAGTGGATTAACAATGGTGCACAACCTACTCAAACTGTAAAGAACATTCTAAAAAGCCTAGATGCTAAGTCTACTAAGTAATTAGTGGAGGTGGCAAAGTGGAAAATTTTGAAGTATTAATTCAAAACCTTATCCAGCCTCTACTATCATTTCCAAATGATTTAGAAGTAACATTTGTAGGAGACCAGGATGATTTGAAGGTTTTCGAAGCAAAAATTAATGAAGCTGACCTTGGCCGTGTAATCGGAAAGAATGGTCATATTGCTCAAGCTATAAGAACTATTTTATATGCTAAAGCAACAAAAGAAGGCGTAAAAGTTCGCCTTAATATAGAAGCAAAATAAAAATTATCCGAAAGGGTAATTTTTTTTGCTATATAATTTGTTTTTATAGCTTAAAACAAGTATAATAAATCTAAAGGATGGAGGATAAAAAATGTATAAAGAAGGATATATTATTTGCCCACCAACAACTAAAGAACGCATACTAGAAGAATTAAGTAAAAACAATTCGTTTTTTGCGTATACATTTATGACACTTTCTGAACTTAAACGCAAATTGACATTTGATGTTAAAAAAAGAGCTGTTATAGAAATTTCTAAGTATTTAAATGTTAGACCTGAAATTGCTAAGGTATATATTGACTCTTTAATGATGACTAATGGTTCTTTTGAATCAGATAAAGGTAAGTTTTTATATGACATATATGATTACCTAGAGAAAAATAATCTTTTAATTATTGATAATGTTTTTAAATATGCAAGTCATACAAAGCATTTTACATTTGTTGATTACAATGATTCTCAAGAACTACGCTATGTTTCATCACTTTTAAATAATGATTTAATTGATTATATTTATCCGTTAAGTACATTAGAGCTAATCCACCATAAATGTCATATGTTTAATAGCATTGAAAATGAAGTTTCTTACACATTTAATCAAATTATGAATTTAGTTAAATCAGGAATCTCTATTAATGATATTTTACTTTGCAATTTATCAAGTGATTATTATTTTGTTGTAAATAGAATTGCAAAAAACTATGGCATACCTGTACAGATAAAAGGTGATGATGTAATAATCACATCTAAGGTGTATAAAGACTTTATTGATATGCTAAGTGATTCTACTGATTTTAATGTAGTTATTGAATGCTTAAAGGGAAAAGATGATTATATTTTATCTAAATTAGTAGAGATTATTAATGATTATGAGCTATATAAGGATAAACCAGCAAATACTATTTCATATTGGAAATTTTTAACAAGTAATATCTCTTATGAAAAGGTAAATTATAGTAGCTCGTTAAAAACTATTAAAATGTCTGATTTAGCATCCTATAAGGATAAGTATATATTTATATTAAATTTTGATATTAATGCTCTTCCTATTTTAAAGGATGAAAGATTTATCTCAGATGATGATTGTTTAAAATTAAATATTGATACTACTGCTTTTTTAAATAAAGAAGAGCATGGAAAGATTACTAGTGCCTTAAATCAATGTCATAATTTAACAATTACATTCTCTAAAATGCATAGTTTTAAGCCAGCAATAATATCTCCTCTTGTAAAAGAACTTAATATGGTTGAAATCAATCATGAAAATGATTTTAAGGTAGGATACAGTAAAGAAGAGGATGATTTATATTTAGCTAAATCATTAGATAACCTTATAAAATACAACGATAAAAATGATGTATTAGTCAATAATTACTATTCATCTTTAGAGTATAATACGTTTAATAATAAGTATAATGGAAAAGATAAAAATGTAATTAAATCGGTTATTAAAACGCCACTTAATTTATCATATACAGACCTACATAGTTATTTTAGTTGTCCATTCCAATATTATTGTAAAAAGGTTCTTAAAATAGATGAGTTTGTTCCAAGCTTAGATGCAATGCTTGGTACATATGCTCATGCGATTTTAGAAGATTATGAAAATCAAGGAGATGAATTTGACTTTTTATCTTCTGCATCAAAGGAACTTCAAAATATAATTAATGATAACCCAGACTATGATTTTACAAATAAGGATTTATTTTATTTTGATAAAATGAAAAATCATATATCCTTTGTAATATCTAAAATAAAAGAGCATAAGGAACATTCTATTTTGAATAAGACTTGCTGTGAGAAGAAGATTGATGTTAAGCTTTATGATGGTAATCTTATATTTAAAGGCTTTATAGACAAGCTTTGGTATAATGAGGAATCAAAATATATAGCAATTATTGATTATAAAACAGGTAAAGACAAAGAATCTTTAGATAATCTTGAATACGGAGAAAATCTACAGCTTCCAGTATATATTTATTTACTAAAAAATAATCCAGATTTTAAAGATTATCATTTGGTTGGTTTTTATCTTCAAAAAATCAATATCACTATTCCTAAAATTGATGAAGGAAGTGAAGAGGAACAAATATCTAGAAATTTAAGACTTGAAGGATATACAAATCCAGAGTACGCATCTATTATTGATGATACATGCGGTGTATATTTAAAAAATTATAACCTTAAAAAGGGTGGAGCACCAGATGCTCGATCTAAAATTTTTGATTGTATAGATGAGAACAAACTTTACTCAATTGTAGAGGATAAAATAGAAGAAGCGTATCAAGGAATAATTAATGGAAAATTTGATATAACAGTCAAAAGAATAGATGGAAATAATGTTAGCTGTGGTTATTGTAGATTTAAAGATGTCTGCTTCAAAAAATATACAGATATAGTTGAATTAGATTCAAAAAAATGGAAGGATGGTGGTAATAATGCCGATGAATGATATGCAATATCTAGCTGCATATGGTCAGTTTGATAAGGATGTACTTGTATCCGCTGGTGCAGGATCTGGTAAGACACAGGTTTTAACATCTAGAGTTACAGATTTGATTGTTAATAAGCATATTAAGCCAACTAACCTTTTAGTTTTAACATTTACAAATGCCGCTGCTGCTGAAATGAAAGCTCGAGTAAGATTAATGCTTGAGGAGGATGGGACTAATCCAGATGCTATTAGTGAACTTGAACAGGCTTATATTACAACGTTTGATTCATTTAACCTATCAATGTGTAAAAAGTATTTCTATGCATTAAATATTTCCCCAAATCTAAGTATATGCGACAGTTCATCTATGAGAATGAAAAAAATAGAAATATTAAATTCAATTTTAGATAAGCTATATGAAAAAAAAGATTCAAAATTATTAGAATATCTAAATCACTTTACGGATAAAAAGGATAATGAACTTGTAAAAAAGCTTTTAATACTAATTAATTCTATTGACAAAAAAGAAGACTCGATTACATATTTAAAAGAATATGATAATAATTTCTTTTCAGATGATTCTTGTAATAAGTTAAAAAAAGCGTATTTTGATTTCTTAAATGATATGGTTAATCATTTAATAGATAATCTTAATCAATTAGAATCTCAAATGGGAGATCCAAAAAAGATTGAAATCGTGGATGAAATAATTTCTTCGCTATCAACTCATGAATATGATAAGGTAAAATCGGTCATACAGATGGATTTACCAAGAAAAAGTCAGAAATGTGATACTGATGATTTTTCAGTTTGTCGTGCAGTGTGTAAGGAAGAGATGAAGAATATAGCTTCATATTATTCATATGATAATGAGGATGATTGTATTAAAGAATATAAAAGTTCATATAATACAATATCATTGTTTAAAGAAATTCTTATTGATTATTATATGCAAATTGAAGCGTACATGCATGAATATGGAATATATGAATTTAATGATATTCAAAAGCTTGCGATAAAGCTTGTAAAGGAAAATCCAAATATTGCATTAAGTATGAAAAATCAATTTAAAGAAATATTAATTGATGAATATCAAGATACATCAGATCTTCAGGAATCATTTATTAGCTATTTTAAAAATGATAATCGTTTTATGGTTGGAGATATTAAACAATCAATTTACAGATTTAGAAATGCTAATCCAAATATATTTAAGGAGAAATATGAATCATATATTGCAATTACTAAGGATAATTATCCGTCATGCAAAGCTTCATTCAAAGATGAATGTGGATACTTAATTGATATGAATCAAAATTTTAGATCAAGAAGCGAAGTATTAGATGATATAAATATGATGTTTTCTTCACTTATGACAAGTAAGGTTGGAGATGCAGATTATAAGGAATCTCATCAAATGAAGTTTGGTCTTACTTTATATAATGATATGAAGTGTAGCGAAGAAAAAGGGTTTAATTGTGATTTTATAACATATCCATATGATTCAAAGACAGCACCAGCGGATATAGATTATTATGAGGGCTATATTATTGCAAAGGATATATTATCTAAGGTTGGGAAATATGATGTGTATTCAAAGGCTAATAAGTGCTTCAAGAAGGCTACATTTGATGATTTTTGTATTATTCTAGATCGTCAGGATCATTTTCAGGTATTCAAGCAAATACTTGAGTATTATCATATACCTGTTGTGATTAATGCTGATCAAAACATTAAGGAATCATACCAATCAATGGTAGCTATTAATTGTTTAAAACTAATTAATTATCATTATTTAAAGGAATTTAATAGTGATTATTATCATGCACTTTCAAGCGTTTTGCGATCATTTTTGTACGAAATGCCAGATGATGAAATATTACAAATTGTTAGTGCTCATAATTTAGATAATGTTGCATCTAAAATTGCAAGAGAATTATCATATGATGTAGGTAAAACTGATAATAAGAATATTTTTATTCGCGCTTTAAATGAGTTTGGCTTTTATAAAAATGTAATTAAATTAGATGGAGTAGATGAAGCACTTCATGAAGTAGAATTTTTTGCAGGTAAATTAACTGATTTAGCTAAAATGGGATATGATTTTTCTTCAAGTGTTGAGTTTTTATCAGATATGATTTCGTCAAATAACGATATTAAATATGCCTTGGATGTTTCATCAAATCATGGTGTTCGTATGATGAATATTCATAAATCTAAGGGCTTAGAATTCCCTATTTGTTATTTTGCTGATTTTAATCACGATTATAATAAGGATAATATTTCATCCTCTGTAGGTCTTAATAGTGAGTATGGAATATATTGCCCAGTTTATGCAAATGGTGTTAAGCCTACAATAGTTAAAACCTTGAATGATGATATGTGGACACGCCAAACAGTATCTGAACGTTTAAGATTGTTCTATGTTGCACTAACAAGAGCACGTGAGAAAATGATATTTATAAGGACAAAAGATAAAATATCAGATGCAAAAGATCCAAGCAGTCATAAATGCTTTGGAGACTACTTTGATTATATTTTAGAGCATACACCAAAAGTATTTAAAAATAAGATTGAGTTAAATGAAGATTATTTTTCAGATTTGGATGTAAAAAAAATATCTCAAAAGAAGTATAATCTAGAATTAGAGTCTCATAATGAGATTAAATATGAGAATAACAGCATCAACTTAGATTTAGTATCTGAGGGGCATATATCTAAGCGAATTGGACATATTATTGATGAGAAAACTCAAAACTTGCTTGAAAGTGGTACAAGATACCATGAAATACTTGAGATGCTAGATTTTAAAGATCCATATAATTCACTAGAGTCTTTAAATTTATCGCAATCAGACAAAGAAGTTATTAAAAGAGTATTAGATATTGATTTGTTTAAAAATATAAGTGAATCTAAAACATATCACGAATATGAATTTAAATATATGCTTGATTTGTCAGAATATCATGGTATTATTGATTTGCTAGTTGTTTATAATGATCATGTAGAAATAATCGATTATAAGCTTAAAAATTTTGATGATGAAGCGTATGATAGACAGTTGTGGCTATATTATTCATTTATTAGAAGTAAAACAGATTTACCAATTGATTGTTATTTGCTATCAATAATCGATGCTACATATCGCAAGGTGGAGGTTAAATAATGGAAGATACAAAATACTATCGAGTTGGAAAGATATTAAATACTCATGGATTAAAGGGCGATTTAAAGATAATGGTTGTATCTGATTTTGATCGTTTTAAAAAGGGTGATGTAGTTTACCTTCTCCATAAAGGAGAATATATTGAGTTAAAGGTTATTAAACGAAGTGAATATCCACCTCATATTTTAGTTAGATTTGAAGGATATGAGGACATAAATTTAGTTGAAAAATATAAGGGTGACGAGTTGTTTATAACATCTCTTCAACAAGAAAAGCTTGATGATGGTGAATATTATTTTCATGAGCTTATTGGACTTGAGGTTGTAAATGAAAGAAACATTTCTAAGGGTGTTGTGACAGATGTTAGAGAGGTTCCTCAAGGATATTTACTTGTTGTAAAGAAGCCAGATGGTAAGAATGCACTTGTTCCTTTTAGGAATGAGTTTATTGGTAAGGTTACATCTAAAAGAATTATTGTAAAAGAAATAGAGGGGTTATTTTAATGAAGATTACAATTGTAACTCTATTTCCTCATATGTTTGATGGCTTTATATCTGAGTCAATAATTAAAAGAACAATTGACAAGGGCTTAGTTGAATTTAATATTGTAGATTTAAGAGAATATTCTTTAGACAAGCATCATCATGTTGATGATACTCCGTATGGAGGAGGAGCAGGAATGGTGCTAAAGTGTGATATAATGGATCGTTGCTTAAATGCGGTTAAATCACAAAATAGTCATATTTGCTTAATGACTCCACAAGGTCATCCTTTTAAACAAAGTGATGCAATAAGACTATCTAAGACAGAAGACTTGATTTTAGTTTGTGGACATTATGAGGGGTTTGATGAAAGAATTAGAGGCTTTGTGGATGAAGAAATATCTATTGGAGACTTTGTTCTTACTGGAGGAGAATTACCATCTATGGTCATATCTGATAGTATAACTAGATTGTTAGATGGTGCTATTTTAAAGGATTCACATGAAGGCGACTCATATTCAAATGGTCTTTTAGAGTATCCTCAATATACAAGACCAGCTGTTTATAATGGTATTGAGGTTCCGTTTGTGCTTCAAAATGGTAATCACAAAGAAATTGCTAAGTGGCGCCAAAAGGAATCCTTAAGAAGAACTTATTTAAGAAGACCTGACTTATTAACAAACTATCCACTAACTAAAGATGATTATAAACTTCTTGATGAAATAAAGGATGAAGAAGGTATAGAGTGATTTATAAAATAAAAAAGTTTTTTTGTAAATTTAGTTGACAGCAAGATATATAAATGGTAAAATACCAAAGGCTAGAAATAGTCAAGGCACAATATTCCGCTGAATCGATTAAGATTTATGAATTTTGGGTGATAAGGAGCGTGAAATTATATGGCAAAGGGTCAAGCATTAATTCAAGAAATTACTGCACAATACCTAAAGAACGATGTACCTGAATTCCGTCCAGGAGATAATGTTAAGGTATACGTTAAGATCGTTGAAGGTGATACTCATCGTATTCAAGTATTCGAAGGTTTAGTAATTAAGCGTCAAGGTGGAGGTATTTCTGAGACTTTCACAGTTCGTAAGATTTCTTACGGTATTGGTGTTGAACGTACATTCCCTGTACATGCACCAATCATTGACAAGATCGAAGTTGTTCGTCTTGGTAAGGTTCGTAGAGCTAAGCTTCATTACATTCGTACACTTTCATCAAAGGCTGCTCGTATTCAAGAGCGTCGATAATGAGGTGCATAGAGGTCAGGTTTTCCTGGCCTTTTTTCTTTTTGATAAGAATGTTTCATTTATTAGTAATCAATTTTAGAAAAAATATGATATGATAGTATTAATTAGATATTATTTGTTAAAATATCTACATATAAGTATAAATACGAAAAGAGGATTATAATGAATAAGACAGTATTAAGAAATTATGCAAAGCTAATTGTTAGAATTGGCGCAAATGTTCAAAAGGGACAAGAGGTAGTAATCAATGCGTCTGTAGATGATGCTTATTTTGTTAAATATGTTGTAGAAGAAGCATATAAAGCAAAAGCAAAAAGAGTTACAGTTGAATGGGATTGTCAGGATATTACTAAAATGACATTTAAGTATCAAACTGTAAAAACATTATGCGAAGTTCCTGAGTGGGTTAAGGCTAAACAAGAGCATAGAGTTGAGGTTCTTCCTGCAATGATTCATATTTTATCTGAGGATCCAGATGGATTAAATGGAATTAATCAGGAAAAAATGCTTGCGCGTCAAAAGGCTACAGGACCTATTTTTATGAAATATAGAGAAGCTATGGATAATAAATATCAATGGACAATTGTTGGTATTCCAGGTGTAGCTTGGGCTAAAAAGATATTCCCTAATTTAAGCAAGAAAGCTGCAGTAGATGCACTTTGGGATGCGATATTAAAGGTTACAAGAGTAAATGGAGACCCAATTGCAAACTGGGACGCTCATAATAAGAATTTGGCCCAAAAGAGTCAAAAGCTAAATGATTTAAAAATTAAAACATTAACATATCACTCTTCAAATGGTACAGACTTTACAGTAGGTCTTAAGGAATGTATGAAATTTGAAGCTGGTGGAGCATATACACTTAGTGGTGTATATTATAATCCAAATATGCCTACAGAGGAATGCTTTACATCTCCAGATAAAACAACTGCAAATGGTATTGTATATGCTACAAAGCCATTATCAGTTCGTGGAGTTTTAGTGGATAATTTTGCGTTTAGATTTGAAAATGGTAAGGTTGTTGAGGTTATTGCTAAAAATGCTGAGCATAAGGATGTTCTTGAAAAGCTTATTTCAACAGATGAGGGAGCTGCAATGCTTGGAGAGGTTGCACTTGTACCATTTGATTCTCCAATTAATCAAACTGGATTATTATTCTATAATACTTTATATGATGAGAATGCATGTTGCCATTTAGCTATTGGTCGTGCATTTAATGAATGCATTAGAGGATACGAAAACATGACTGATGAAGAGATTGCGGCAGTTGATTTAAATAAATCAATGATTCATGTCGATTTCATGATTGGATCTTCTGATTTATCAATTGTGGCTGAAACTTATGACGGTAAGACTGTTCAAATATTTAAGGATGGTACTTGGGCAATATAATTTGATAGAATAAATTGTCAAATTTAAATAATAACATTTTATTTATAAGCATACTATTACTTAGGTGATATTATGCTTTTTTATATTATAGGAATACTGGGCTTAAGTAAAAAAATGTCTCAATTAAGAGACATTAATATTAGAAGTCCAAAATATTTTCATTAAGTAAAAAGTCATATAGGCCAATAATGTAGACACCATAATTATTATAGTGTGGTTTAATAGAGTCTTTGACAATAATAATCTTTTTAAAAGCATCGTTAATATGAAGAAGAGATTTTTGTTCTTGTTTAATTTTATCTTCACTATCTATTGTGTAAGCAACTTGAATGTAATATCTTTTATCAGCTTGGTTGCATACAAAGTCAACTTCAGTTTTCTTTAAAACACTCTTTCCTTTAGCGTTTTGTTCATACATTTCAACAACACCGACATCTACGTTGTAACCTCTCATTACTAGTTCGTTATAAACAATGTTTTCCATAATCCTAGGGAGTTCTAATTCTCTAAAGTTAAGTCTTGCATTTCGTAAACCAATATCAGAGAAGTAGTATTTAAGTGGAGAATTTATATAACCTTTACCAATGATATCATAACGTTTAGGAGTTGATATTAAAAATGAGTCAGCGAAATATTCAATGTATTTTTTAATTGTTTCTGAGTGAATCTTTACGTGTTTAACTGAATTAAAAGTATTAGATAGCTTAGTAGGATTAGTAAGAGAACCTATAGAAGAAGATAAGAAATCTAGAAGTTCGCCAAGTTCTGTGACATTTATAACTTTGTTTCTTTCAATTATATCTTTAAGGTATGTTTCTTCAAAAATATTATGTAAATATTTTACTTTATCAGCTTCTGTTTTGAATTCAAATAATTTAGGAAGACCACCATACACAGCATATTCGTTGTATGCTTCATCATTCGAACCTTCAAACACTTGTTTGAATTCTTTAAAAGACAGTGTATTAATGTGAATCTGCCAACCACGACCTCTAAATTCGGTAATTATGTCTTTAGACAAGAATTTAGCATTACTTCCGGTAACATATACATCTAAATTATCTTTTCTTAAATATCCGTTTAAAACAGCTTCAAAGTTATCTAATAATTGAATTTCATCTAAAAGAATGTAATACATATCTTTATCTAGGATTCTACTTTTAATATAGTTATTGAACTTTTTAGGATCAACTTTTCTTTTCTTAATGTTCAAATCTAATAAATCTTCGCCTATTAAATCTAAGTAATCTTGAGAATCGAATGCGAACTTAATAATATGATTTGAATCAACGTTGTTATTTAATAGATACTCATTAAATAGTTCAAACAAAAGATATGATTTACCTGAACGTCTTATTCCAGTAATTACTTTAATCATTCCATTATGTTTGGAATTAATAAGTTGGTTTAAATAAAAGTCTCTTTTTATAATCATTTTAACACCTCACAAGATATTTTATGGGTTTACCCATATAATATTCAATAATATTCTACTATAAAAATAGTAATAAATCAAAAAAAGATTAAAGAAACAAGATATTTTATGGGTTCACCCAAGAAAAAATCACTGAAAATTATAATACAACGAAGATAATGATGAATTTTAAATAGTAAATAACAAGTTAAAACTATTTATGTTAAAAAAGTGAAAAAGAAAATTATAAGTATATAATCAAAACCAAAATAATAAAGTGAATGTTTCTACAATTATACTAAAAGAAGATTTATGCATAAATTGTCAAATTTAAATAATAACATTTTATATATAAGCATACTATTACTTAGGTGATATTATGCTTTTTTATATTATAGGAATACTGGGGTCGGGAACAAGTGCATTAGCATCATTATTAATTCAAATGGGACATAATGTCAAAGGCTGTGATACAAAAGAAGCTATAGAAGCATATCACGGTTCTTTAGATGTTGAGGATATAAGGGAATTTAAAGCTTTAGATGATAGAACCTATATAATAGGTAATTCTTTTGTTAATTCATATCAAGCAACTTTAGTAAAAATGCTAAAGCTTGATTATTTTCTATATCCTAAAATGATTGATAGATTAGAATTTGGGACCAAAATTCAAGTTTCTGGTAGTAATGGAAAAACATTTACAACAGCATTAATATCCCATTTACTAGCATCATCTGCTTTAATAGGTGATGGAAGTGCTAAATATGTTAATATGATAGAATTTGTGTATGAAGGTTGTGAATATAAAAATACATTTTTGAATTATCATCCAGATGTATTAGTTCTTTTGAATGTTGATTATGATCATATTGATTTTTTTAAAACAAAAAATGAATATGTAGAAGCATTCTATCAAATGTCTTGTCAAGCAAAAACTTTAATTTACAATCTAGATGATAATGCTTTAAAGACGATTAATCATAAAAATAAGTATTCATTTTCCCTTAGTAACAAGGACGCTACCTTATATTGTAAAACTATAATTAAAACTAATGAAGGATATATTCTTAAACTAAAATATTTTGATAAGGAAAAGGAATTCTTATTTCCATTTTACGCTAGGCATAATATTTATAACTTTTTAGCAGCCTTTTTAACAGGATTGATTTTAGGTAGAAATGAAGATGAAATGATTCAAAGACTAAAAGGCTTTAAGCAACCTAATAGAAGATTAAATGAATACATTATTGGAAATAACATATTGATAAACGACTATGCTCACCATCCTACACAAATAAAATCACTTTATGAATATTTATCATCAAAATATCCTTTATATAAAAAAATAATTGTATTTGAAGGTCATACCTTATCAAGAAGCTTATATTTTAAGAAGGATTATAAGGAGGCATTATCTAAATTCGATAAGGTATATTTATACCCAATTTATTATGCAAGAGAGAGTAAAAATAAGCAAGAAAAGGAATTTTATGGGTATCTTAAATATAAAAAATATGAAAGATCATTTATCGAAAATGAATTAACCAATAATAATTTAGTAATTGTATTTGCAGGTGCAGGAATAATTTATAAAGAATTCGATTATTTTATAGCTAAAAAATAAAGAAATGGTTATGAAAACAATTTTCAGCAGACGCTTTCAAATAATTTGAATTTCTCCAAAATTAAATAAGGATATAAAAAAAATCTACGAGGTAAAATTCGTAGATTTTATAGCTTATAAATAGTTAAAAAGAACCCTAAAAATGGTATAATATAATTGTGAAAAACATTATACAAGCGCTGTTCTTTTCTATGAAAAATAATAACACTTTAAATGATAATTTAAAAGATGAAACTGTAAATTTTATTAAGAATTTAATAAATGGATTAGGTAGAGTAGATACACATTTTTTTACTGATGTAACAACATGTATTTTAAAGCATAATTCTATTATTCTTTATGATATTGTAAGACAAACAGGAAAGACTAACATAAAAAAAGCGTTGAGCGTTTAGAAAGACATTTAGATCCATTTGATTTAAATTACCTAAGAGATAAATAATATTAATTACAGACTCTTTTTAGGTGAAAAATAAAGGGAGTTTTTTGTATACAATATAAAAAGGAGTTGAGTTTTATGATAAAGATATTTAGCAAACTATTTTTAGTATTGGGCGTGTTACTTTTTAGCTTCGTATTAACTTCTTGCTATAAAGAAGAAAGATTTATTTTTACAGAAGGAAAATACGAGTATTCTGGAGAAAGCTTTAATTTCTATAATGATATTGACATTAAATATATATCTTTAGATT
>CAMELE010000011.1 GCA_945923475.1 uncultured Mollicutes bacterium | reverse complement strand
TTTGAAACCCCGTTTTTGTTATTATTTGAGACTATTTATTTTTTCACAGCCCCTTCTTTTTAATTAAATTTAAGCCTCAATTGAGTGGTTATCAACGCCAATTCCGTCATATCCGTTTTTCTTTAGATTTAATAAGAAAATTAGTAAGAATATTAGTGATAAAATTCCAATTAAAATATTTGAAATACCCATTGAAACACCTGCAGCTTCATGTCCCATTCCCGCAGAATGGCAAATAATAAGGGTTATGATTCTAATGCCAATTCTTGAAAAATTTAGAATTGTTGATAAAAATGTTTTTCCATATCCATAAAGAAGACCAAGAAGTGCACTTGCAAGTCCTAGTGCAGGAATAGATAGTGAATCGTATACAAAAATATCTTTAATATAGACAGACATCATATTCGATTCATCCTCGCTATTGTTAAATAATGAAACTAGCTCATCTAAAAATATAAATCTAACAAGAATAAATCCGATAGCTGATATAACAGCCACCATTATTAATGTTTTAAAAAATGTTTGTAATGTTCGCTTAATGTTTTTATTACCAATGTTTTGGCTAACAATAGTTGATTCGCCTTCTTCAAAAACATTAGTAGTATTTGTTACAATACCAGACAGATTATTAGAAACCCCCAAGGCTCCAGTGATTAGTCCATCAGTTGCGGTACTATAATAAGCTCCGCATATAGCGTTAACAGTTGTTTTCCCTAAACTCATCACAAATTTTCCTAAGAAAATAGGTAGTGATAATTTTAATATTGGTACAATGTAATAGGCTTCTGGCTTCATATACTTGATTGAAATCTGAAGCATATTCTTTTTAGATAGCATTATTATTACACCATAGATGAATAAAGAAAATTGACTAACTATAGTGGCTATTTCTAGATAAATGATAGTGTCAACCTTCATTCCAAAAACAAATGTAAGGTTTAAAACCATTTTTATAATTAGAACAATAATATTTAATCCAAATATTTTTTTACTATTACCTTTTATTTTTTCAAGCCCTATGAAAATACTATTTATAGATACAAGCACAAGCTCAAATAAAATTAATCTAAAATATAAAACAACATCAGCAGTAATTATTGGGACCTGAGCAATTTTTAATATCAGACTAGCAAGAGGAACTAATAAAACAATGATGATAATAGAGGTAATTAAGCTTACAAAGGTCATATTAGATGCAGTTTTTTGAGCATCCTTGATTTTACCAGCTCCATAATACCTTGAAACAAGTACAGCTCCACCACCAGCAATTCCAGCACCAAAGGCACTAATCATTGATTTAACCTGAGAAATGATTGCAACATTAGATACGTTAATTGCTCCACTTGCAGAGGCTGCATCCTTTATTTTAGATGCCATCATCGCGTCAATTAGATTATAAAACGAATTAAATAAAGCATAAATAGCAAGTGGTAAGCAAATCATAAGAATTGTTTTAGTTATGCTACCATATAGAATTTGCTCTCTCTGCTTTTTTTCTTTGAGTATTACCTTATCAACACATGCATCTTCATATGATTTTGTTAAAAATGATTGTAATAGACTATTACAGTAATCAAGCTTATCAATATATTTTTTTAATTTATATTGAACTAAATAATTCTTTTCCTTTTTATTGTTTAATTTTTCAATTTTAATTTTTAATTTCGAAATAGTATGATCAAGCTTATTAATATTATTAAGGGCTTTTTCGCTACTTGTCATTCTAAGTCCTCCCTTCATATAAACAATTATACTTTATATTAGATAAGATAAACGGAAAAATAAACACAAAAAATAAAAAAATGTGATAATCTGTGTTTAAAATGATATACTTAAATTAGAGAGGACTATATATTATGAATTATATTAAAGGATATAAAAGAAAAATAATAGTATTAATAATTACACTTTTTTGGATGGCAGTAATTTTTATGTTTTCAAATCAAACAGGCAACTCATCAAGTGGGATTAGTGATAAAATAGTTAATGGTGCAATTGATATTTTTGTTCCAAAGTATGATTCGATGCCAAGTGATGAAAAAAAACAAATTTTTTCTACTCTTTCGTTAATAGTAAGAAAATCAGCCCATATGACAGAATATGCTATATTGGCTGTTTTAGTATATTTATTCTTTTTAGAAAAAAACTGGTGGTTTAGGTATTTCTTACCAGTTGCGTTTGTAATGTTTTACGCAGCCACTGATGAAATACATCAAACCTTTGTGTCTGGAAGAAGCGGAAATGTAATTGATGTTGGAATTGATACACTCGGTGCAGTTTTAATTATGACTCTTATAAGTGTAGTTCATTTGATAATCAAAAGAATTAAAAAAGGAAAAGTAAACAAGGTATTACATTCTGAGTTATTTTAACTAGAAATATTAGCGTATTTTATTGATTTATTTATAAAAAAAAGATAAAATACTTACGTGCCCGCATAGCTCAGTTGGTTAGAGCACTTGACTGTTAATCAAGGGGTCCTAGGTTCAAGTCCTAGTGCGGGCGCCATTATTTGGGAAGTTAAATATATATGCTAGAAGGAATATAATGGAAAATAAATTAATGATAATAACAGATTCATGCTCTGACATTAGAGGTGAAGATAAACTAAAGTACAATATTGAGGTAGTTCCAATGACAGTAACCTTTGGCGAGGAGTCATATTTGGAAGGAGAAACTATCTCAATCGAAGAATTCTATGAGAAGCTAGTTAGCTCAAAGGAATTTCCAAAAACAAGTCAGCCATCACCAGAATCATATGAAAGATTGATTCTTAAAGCTAAGGATAATGGACAAGATGTGTTAATAATAACAATATCAACTGGACTATCTGGTACATATCAGTCTGCTTGTTTAGCCGCAAGCCTAGCAGAATATGAGGATCATGTTTATGTATTAGATTCTTTAAACTGCTTAACTGGAGAGCGTTTGCTAGTAAAGGAAGCTGCAAAGCTTAGAGATGAAGGTAAAACAATCGAACAAATAAAAGAGGTTTTAGAGGATATTAAACATCGTATTAGATATTTTTCAATATGTGATACATTAGAGTATTTTTGTAAGGGTGGACGTTTATCAAGAGCAAAAATGATATTAGGCTCAATAGTAGGTATCAAGCCTTTTATTGATTTGGATGCTAATGGTAAAATTCGTCAATTTGGACAAGGTATAGGAATAAATCGTTCATTACGTTCGGCTGTTAATTTTGTAACAGAAAACGAAAGAGATCCTAATTTTGGTGTATGCTATGGGTATACAGGAACAAAGGATAATGCTTTACGCTTGATTGAAAAAACAAAAGGCATCTTAAACGCTGATGAGATTGATTTAACACAAATTGGTGCTGCATCTGGTGCACACATTGGCCCTGGGGGATCATGTGTAGTATATGTTTCTAAGGAGCCACGTAAATAATGATATTTTATTCGTCTGTTGCAATTGTAATAGGGGTATTGATGATCGGTATAGGAGTATTTAATTTAATTAGCAAAAAAGAAGGAGAGATAGTAGCTAAAAAATCTCACCTTAAGGATTCTAAATTATATTTAAAAATAAGTGGTAGCTTAATGATGGCTATCGGAGCTTCATTGCTAATAAGTGGTATCACTTCATTTATTGTTGATAAGGATTTGATTTTTGCAATTATTTTTTCTGTATTGATTTTTGGATACCTATTAACTGATTTTATTGTTCAAAAAAAACTAACTATTAAATAAGAGGTCATTATGACTTCTTTTTTTATAAGCGTAAGCAATTGCAATTACAAAAAATGTAATATATGGAGCAAAATAGAATATAACTATATAGAAGCTACTTATAATGCTTAAAATGATTCGCATATTTAAAAAGGTTAGATATTCTAAATGTGGTGCTTGACTTTTAATTTGAAGGTGAATTGATAAGCCAAGAAAAGTGTTAAAAAAAATATATAAAGCCATATCTATTACTAAATTATAATGATAAATATGATTTATACTTACGGTTAAATCTAATACATTAGATAAATAAAAGGCAGCTATTTCATTTAAATTTAATTCCTTATACAGCATGTTAAATATTACAGTAAAAAAGAATACAAATGTTGAAATTTTAAATAGGCTACTTGCAGAAGTGAATATTACCTCATTTAAATTAGCTTCAACAGCCTTTATTTTGGTGTTATAGCTTCTTTTTTCTTTAGATGAGGTTAGATATAAGCCTAAAAGAGGTACAAAATATGTTGTAAAAATAATAGGAAATACAGCTTTTGAAGAAAGCATTATTGTTGTTTTGTATAAATAAACCGGAGATGAGAAGCATAAAAATTTGCTAAGTCTATTGGCTTCTTTATATGATATTTCATTATTTTTATAGGAATCACTAATTAATATTTGAGAAGTTGGATTCCCACTCAATAACGAAAAAAATAAGATATATACCTCTATATCATTTTCAAAATTAAATATTTTTTTTAACCATCTTGCTAAAAAAGAAATTGCTTTTATAATAATAGTATTTGATTTTAATAGCTTTGATGTAATCATCATAAAAAACAAGGATGGTATTAAAATATAAATTAGAACATCTAAGACTTGATACACTGATTCGGATATAATGCTAGAATTTCTAACACTTAAAATTAAGATAATGATTATTAGAATCAAGCTTAGCATATGCTCACCAAAATAATTTTATGCGAAAGCTAATAATTTATGATAGAATAGACAAGGAGGGATAAAATGCTTGGCTTTATTAGAAAATATTTCTTAAAAAGAAAAGAACTAAAGAAGTATGAATATGGTGACATTATATGGTGCGATGTAAAAAAATATGGAAACAAGTTTAATTTTTCTAAAGGCCATCAGATTCGTCCCTATTTATTTGTAAATTATAAAAAGGGTAAAATTTATTGTTACGCTCTTACTCATAATGACAAGGTAAATTCTTTGTCATATATTATGCAGCAAGAACCACTTGAAAGAGTTATTCTAAGCTGCTTATTTGAGCTTAAAGTTAAATGCTATGTTAGATATCATAGTAGAATGGGTGAGGATGATTTATCTAGAATATCAAAGATTATCTACAATATGCATAATGACGAAGCTGTTAGAGAGAAAATTATCAAGCATATTAGGATAGAAAGAAATGATATTGTATTATATAAAAAAAATAAATATTTAGTATATGCAAATGATAAAGATACAATTACTTTATATGAAATAACAAACAACAAGCTTGATTTATATGTTGAAAACGGTAAGGATAAGTATTATATTTCATCTAAGCCAATTATAGCTAAAAAAAGAAATGGAATTATGTATGTTGATACATTTAAATATGATGTAGCTAGAAAGTTTAATACTTCCCGTATTGAAAAAAAGAAAAAGGAAGCTAGTAAAAATAAAACCTGCTTATTGAAAAGAGGCGATATTTTTAAAACAAATAGCGGGACCTTTGTTGTACTTAATACGGAAGGTGAATTTATATATTATACAAAATATAATAATCCCGATTATGAGATAAGAATGACAAAATATAAAAGTCAAAAATCTATTGGAAATGCTCAAGAATACAAAATTATTGAATTAGAGAAAGAAATTGAAAAAATATGTAATTCACTCAAGTAAAAAAGGGTAAAAAAATACTTGACTTTCAAGCACTATATCACTATAATTATAATGCTAGGGTGATTTTATATGCGTTATACATTAGCACAGTTAAGAAAAATGAAATTTCCTTATATTGAGGAAAATGAATATGATTTTTCAGAAGAGCTTAATGGTTTTGAGGATATTATTTCTTCAAGCCCTGCCAAGGTTTCTGAAAAAATTCGTAGCATTGGCTCTGATTCATATGAGGTGATTTTAGATATTGAAATTTCATTAATTGTTCAATGCTCTATAACATTAGAAGAAATACCTTATCAAATTAAGACAACAAAGACTGTTTTCTACTCCTTTGATAAAGATGCTGTATCAAGTGATGATTATATTATTATTGAAGGACAAACTCTTAATACAAGAGAAGAGGTTTTATCAGAAATTTTGATTGAAAAGCCTATGAAGTTTGTAAAAGAGGGCGTAGAATTTGACAGTAATAGGGAAGACAATTCTGACGAAGAATATATAAATCCTGCATTTGCTGGGCTTAAGGATTTACTAAAATAGGAGGTGTAACTTATGGCAATCGTTCCATTCCGTCGTGTATCAAAGACTAAGAAGAGACAAAGAAATTCACATTCTGCATTAACAGTTCCAGGCATGATCGTATGTCCAAATTGTGGTGAATTAACATTATCTCACCGTGCTTGTTCAAATTGTGGTTTTTACAAGGGTAAGCAAGTCGTAGCTATTAAGAATTCAGAAAAATCTGAATAGTTTATAGAAATAGATGCTAAAGGCATCTATTTTCTATTTTATAAGGATTTTATTATATAGATTTATTTGTTATAATTACTAATATGAAAGATATGGTGATAATATGGGTGAACATATAACAGTACTTAAAAATGAAGCAGTAGAAGCTCTTAATATAAAACCAAATGGAATCTATGTTGATGCTACACTTGGAGGAGGAGGTCATTCTTCTTTAATTTTATCTAAGCTGACCACTGGTCATTTATATTCCTTTGATCAGGATGATTATGCAATATCTAGAGCGAAAGAGGTTTTAGATGGTGTTGGTTCTAATTATACTATTATTAGAAGTAATTTTGTGAATGTTAAATCCGAGCTTGAGGCTTTAGGTGTTACGCATATTGATGGTATTTTATATGACTTAGGTGTATCTTCGTTTCAATTTGATATGGAGGAAAGAGGATTTTCATATAGATTTGATGGACCTCTTGATATGAGAATGAATCAAAATCAAGAGCTTACCGCTAAGACAATTATTAATGAATGGCCAGTTTCTAAAATAATTGAGATTTTTTATCGCTATGGTGAGGAAAAATTTTCTAAGCAAATTGCCTTTGCAATCGATAAAAAACGTAAGGAAAAGGAAATTTGCACTACGTTTGAACTTGTAGATATTATTAAATCAGCATTACCTGCATACGAGTTAAAGAAAAAAGGCCATCCTGCTAAGCAGGTTTTCCAGGCCTTAAGAGTTGCAGTAAATGATGAACTTACTGTATTTGAAAAATCTTTACTTGATGCACTTGATATGCTTAATCCTAAAGGACGTGCTGTTGTAATAACCTTCCAATCACTTGAAGATAGAATTTGCAAATCAATTTTTAAGGAAAAGTCTACCCTAGATATTCCTGAAGGACTTCCAATTGTTATAAAGGATGAGGCTCCTTTTGAGCTTGTATCTAGGAAGCCTATTTTACCAAGTGATGAAGAACTTCAAAATAATAATCGCTCACATAGCGCAAAAATGAGAGTGCTTCAAAAACGATAATCTTTTTCTAATACAGGCTTTATTCTTAAATAAACTAATGCTGCGATAAAAACACTTAGTATATCCTTTAAAATGAATGGCAATAGTCCTATTTGAAGAATATATACTAATGATTTTCCATAATGATAATATCCATTCATAATTATAATCATATAGATGATTCCTACAACATCAATAATTAATAGGCCTAAAAGACCTTTAATTATATAAAAAATTAAGGAATCATCTTTTATTTTTATTCCGGATACGAATGAAGAAAGCAGAAAACCAATTATAAATCCAAAGCTTGGCTTTAGTACATATGCATAGCCTCCTCCACCAGAAAAGACAGGAATACCTATGAGTCCAATTACAATATATACTCCAAATACAATCAATGCTTTTTTAAGTTTAAGAATAAATGACAGTATAATTACCGCAAATGTTTGTAATGTTATGGGAATTGGCCCAATATTAAAGCTTATTTTTGAACAAATAATTAAAATAGCTAGCATAATCCCCATCATACAAATATCTTTTATTTTCATAATTTTAACCCCCTAATGACAAGTATATTTTACATAAAACATAGCAAAAATCAAGAAAAAATTGAAAAAATAATGGTATTGTAGTATATTTTAAGCATAATAGAAAAAAGGAAGCTTGGTAAAATGAATGAGCTACATCATATAAAGGGTAATACATATTACATTAATGGAATTACAAATTGTGGCTTGTATAAGCTAAATGAAAAAGATGTTGCGTTAATTGATTGTGGTCCAAAGGAATTTGGTCCAATTATTGAAAAAATATTATTGGATAATAATTTAAATTTAAAATATATCATTATGACACATTCCCATGCGGATCATAGTGGAGCTTGCTTATATTTAGCTGAACGTACTGGCTGTAAAATGATAGCCTCTAAAATTGAAAGAGCGTTTTTTAGGGATTCAAAGCTAGATATTGGATTTTTATATGGAGGATATCCACTTGATGAATATGACAACAGATTAATGCATATTGACGATAATAAAGAAATAATGGCGCTAGATCAAATTCCTGACGGCTTACAATCTTTTAAGCTTCCTGGGCATCATTATGGAATGATAGGTATAAGGACAAGTGATGATGTTTATTTTGTTGCGGATACACTTGGGTCAAAGGAGCTTGTTGATAAACAGCATATATTGCTAATATATGATGTAAAAGGATATTTAGATTCTTTAGATTTTGTCGAATCATTAAATGGTAAGTATGTCGTACCATCGCATAGTGTAGTTACTACTAATATAAAGCCAGTAGTAAAGTTTAATCGTAACAAAATTAATGAAATAATTAATGTACTACTAGATTTTTTAAAAGAAGAGCATAATTGTGTTGAATGTGTTCAGCATATATTTGAATATTATGATTTAAAAATAACTTATAATAAATATATGCTAATATTATCAACTGTAAGAAGCTACTTGTCTTATTTATCAAATAGTAAGAAAATTAAAAATTATTTTAAGGATAATAGATTAGTGTTTATTAAGAATTAGTTTTGTATTGTTTAAAATATTCTTAATAATGATTGCTGAAAAAGAAAAATATCTAGAACTATTATAAAATGAAATAAGTATAATATGTGATTTTGCTTAATTAAATAAATTTAAAAAAAAAAGAATAACAAGAAAAGTTTTTGCTATGGATTTTTCTTGTATTTTTTCATACAAATGTCGTATATGATTTTCATTCATTTTATTGATACTGAAAGCGTTTTATGCTATAATTTAGCTGCAGTAAAAGTAATTCGATTATATTAAATTTTAATATTGTTATTAAGCGTAATTAATCCCGCCACTCAGCTTTACAATTTTAATGGTTTATTTATTTTAAGTTGGATTTATTATACCGAGTCTAAGATAAGATAACTTAAAAGCAATAATCGTATTACGTCAATATAAAGACTCGTAAAAAAATAGGAAAGAATGGAAGGTTTAAAAGAATGAAAAAAAGTATTATTTCAAAAAGCCTAGGCGCCGTATTAACGTTGTCATTGGCTGTTGGGCTTGCTTCATGTGGTGAAGGTTCACAAGGTCCACAAGGCCCACAAGGAGAACAAGGAGTGACCGGTCCACAAGGCCCACAAGGAGAACAAGGAGTGACTGGTCCACAGGGTCCACAAGGAGTGACTGGTCCACAAGGCCCACAAGGAGAACCAGGTGTAGATGCATATGAGCCATTTAAGGTAGCACAAACTTTTGGATATCAAGGAAATTATGGAGAATGGATGAGAGAAATCATTTCTGGCGATTTAAGTGTACAATATGCTGTTACAATTGCAGATGACTACAAGTCATTTACTTATGGTTGGGACGAAGAGGTTGTAACTCTTAGCGATCATGCGTTCTTGTTAGATTCAAGATTAACTGATGCAGAGGTTGAGGCTAATAACTATATCTTTAATAATGTTAATCAAGCTATTGAAGCTGCTACTGATGGTACTGAGGAAAATCCTATGGTTATTTATATAGCGCCAGGGGTTTACTGGACACATGATCCAGATGCGGAATCAACTACAAACGCATTTACAATAACAAAAACATGTGCAAATATGAAGTGGGAAGGATTAACTGATGATTATAGGAATGTAGTAATTGCATTTAATTTTGGCCATAGTATAGGTTATGATGGAGGGAATCCTACATGTTTTAATATTTCCGGAGATGGATTTAATGTTAGAAATCTAACTGTAGGTGGATATTGTAATGTTGATTTAGTATATCATTTAAATCATAAATATGATCACGAAAAGAGATCAACTGATATTACACAATGCCAACTTGGTACATATAGTGGTGATAAGCTATATTGTGAGAATGTAGCATTTATCAGCCGATTGAATATGATGCCATTTAACAATAGTAAACGAGCATTATATGTAAACTGCCATATGGAATCTACAGATGATGCTTTAAATGGCTCAGCTCAATCTGTATATTTGAATTGTGACTTTGAGTTCTATTCATCTAAGCCATGGTATAATTCTTCAGGTTCAACTTTGTTAAATTGCGATTTCAATCTTGTTCATATCAATGATGGCCCAAGTCCATATCAATATTTATCAAAGGTTCAAAGTAGATTTAATGTAATTGATTGTAGATTCCATGATTTGAAAGGAAACTATAACATTGGATGGGCAGAAGTTTTATCTCCTACATTCAGGAGTTATTACTCAAATGTAACTTACAATGGTGAAAAAATTGATTTTTCATTCGATGGATTATATCCAAATAACGGTGTAGATTTAACGGGTACAAATGCATTAAAGGCATATAAACTTGTTACATCTAAAGGAAAGATAATTTATAATGTATATAATTTATTAAGAGGAGCAGATGATTGGGACCCACTTGGACAAAAGGATGATATTGCTGCTTTAGGTGCTATAGATGTTGCAATGACTATGAATGCATCTGCGGATATTACAAATCTTGAAACAGGAAAAGAAGGTGCTGATAAAGCTGTTTTATCTTATACATTATCAGGTCCTCAATCAACTGATTATAATACATTAGCAAATGTTACATGGTCAGTAGCAGAAGAGTATAAGGCCGTAGTTTCATTAGTAAAGAATGAAAATGGTACTTGTACAGCAACCGCAACAAATGAATTAGAAGAAACTGTTAAAGTCCCTGTTATTGCTCGTGATGCGAGTGGACTTGAATCGGCAGTAATATTAACTATTAAGCCTTCAGTTTTACCAATTGCTAAGGCTACTGATTTGGTTGTCTCACAAGTTTCTGATGGAACTGCAACTGTTGAATATGTGATTGCAGATTTAGGCGTAAGAGCAGATAATTCTAGAATAAATTGGTATGTATGTGATGATGCAACTGGAACAAATCCTATACATATAGCAACAGGTAGAGGTACTACACCTTTAAAACAAATTACTTTAAGGCCTGAATGGGTTGGTAAGTATTTGTTGGTTGAGGTTGAATCTAAGCACATTCGCTCTGAATATGCTGAGAAATCTATAGTTGTTTCTGTAAATGCAATTGCTACTGACGGAATAGTTTCAAATAACACATATAACGTTGACATTGATACATTTGTAACAACTACTAATATGGATGTTAAAGCAGGATACTGGACAGTAAACAATATGAACTATGGTACAGGTGCTACGAATGGATTTAAGGATTACACAGGAATTTATTTCACTGGATCAAAATCTAATGGATTTAGTGAGATGAATTATACTCCATCAACTGGCGAATATGGCAATATGGATATAACTTTAAAAGTTGCTCCTGGAAAGACTGCTGGTCAAGGATTTGGTTCAAATAATAACTTTATGGAAATTAGAGTTAAATATGATGTAGCCACAAAGACTGGATATGCCGTTAGAATTGTAAGAACAAGTGGAGATTCTACAAAGGTACAAATTGTTAAGCTGTCTTATGCAAATGAAACTAAAGTTGTAGATGTATTAGCAGAATCTGGTAATACGTCAGCATATTTAACAGAATGTACAATTCATGTATGGACTGAGAATGGCAAGCTAAAAACTCATATCGAGTCATCAGCTGAACAATCTGAAGCAGCTGCAACAAAAGGCTACTTAGCAAAAGTTGATTTAGAAGCCGACATTACAGCAAATACATATGGTGGTTTTGGTGTATATTATGAAAGCTCAACAGGAAATAATACTACATACATTGGTAGTGTTGAAATTAAATGGACTGAATAGTATTTACTAATAATACGAGAGGGGCTGTGAAAAAACCTAACTTTTTGAAAAGTAGGTTTTCACAGCCTTTTGTTTTGTCATAAAGTATTTTTGTTATTATTTAAACTAACGGAACACTATGTGAATTCCGTGTATCGATTTTATGAAAACGCTTTACATTTTAAATTTGAATGGATATAATTTCTATTAATAGGAAAAAAGGAGAAAAAAATGAAAAAAATATTAAAAGTTTTAGCTGCAGGTGTACTTGTAGCCTCAGCATTAACTGTAGTTGCTTGTAAAGATGATAACACTTCAACTACATTAATTCCAACATCATCGCCAACAACAAGTGCACCAACAACGGCAGCACCAACAACAATTGTACCTACAACGGTAGCTCCAACTACAACCGTAGCGGCAGTTAAATTAGCTACACCAGTTGTTACACTTGAGGGCTCAGTTGTTTCATGGTCTGCTATCGAAAATGCAAGTGGTTATATTGTTACTCTTAACAATGCACCACTTCCAGTTCAAACGGAAACAAGCTATCAAATTGAAGCTTCTGAAACAGGAGATTATAAGGTTCAGGTTCAAGCGGTAAGCGATAATTTAGAATTATTCACAAACAGTGACTTGTCTAATGAGGTTGTGTATACTCATACAGGCTCAGTTGTTAAAGAAGCTCATACTTTATATGTGGTAGGAGACTCAACATTAGCATGCTTCAATGATTCTTATTATTATCCTCGCTATGGATATGGAACACAGCTTGGAAATTATTTTGACGATATGATTACAGTTAATAATTTAGCATTGTCTGGAAGAAGCTCAAAGAGCTACATAGTAGAAGAAAACTATACTACCTTAAAGAACAATATTAAGGCAGGAGATTATTTGTTAATTGGATTTGGTCACAATGATGAAAAAAATGATGATGCGACTAGGTTTACAGATGCATCTAAACCAACTGATGATTCAACATCATTCAAGTATAGCTTAAATGAATATTATTTAAAGCTTGCGAGTGAAAAGGGAGCAACGCCAATTTTATGTACACCAATCGTAAGAGCAAACAGCTCAAACGATTATACAGGTTCAAGTGGTCATATTACAGCAACTGGAGATTATGCAAACGCAATAGTTGAGCTAGGACAGGAAAAAGATGTTGCAGTTGTTAATTTAAGAGATATTACAAAGAATGAATATACATCTATAGGCTATGATGAGGCTATTTACTATCATGCAATGACTGCTGGAATTTATGATACTGATGGTACTACAATTATTCCATTAACATCATCTGTTGATAATACACACTTAAATATATACGGTGCTAAATATGTAGCATATGAGGTTGCATATGCTCTTAAAAACTCAACTTCAACATTAGGTGCTTATGTAAAGGAAGATATTGCAAGACCGGTTAAGGCCAACGATTTAGTTGCAAATAGTAGCTATAAAGTTAGTGCATATAAAGCGCCTGATTTATCAACATATAAAGCGCCAGATCAGTTTAAAACAATATCAGAAGGCTGGTATGGTACAGCGTTTGGTGATTGTGGTGGTTCTCCAATATCTTCGTCTAATGGATTTGTAGCCAAAGAAACAACTGAAGGTGTGTTTACAGTAGGACAAACAGGATCGTCAAGTAAAGGAAAATTCGCAGGTAGCTCTGATGGATTCGCATATTTATTTAGACAGGTTGATGCTAGTAAAAACTTTGAAATAACTGCTGAAGCAAAAGTATTAACTACAGGTAAGACTAAGCAAGCAGGCTTTGGATTGATGATAAGAGATGATTGCTATGTCAATTTATCAGATAAAACACTTCCAAATTATGCAAATTATTTGGCTGCTGGTCTAGTTACTACAGAGACTAATATGAACGTACTTTTTGGACGTGAATCAGGTTCATTGAAGAAAGAAAATAATGTGATTGATTCATTGTATCAAGCAAATGATACTGCCACATTAAAGATAGGTAGACTTGGTCAGGTTATAACAATAAGTGTAACATACAAGGGCCAAACTTATACTAAGGATTATCCTGATTTTGATTTACTATCTGTTGATTCAAAATATATTTATGTAGGTATGTTTGCAAACCGTGGTACTACTGTTGAATTTACAAATGTTAATTTCACAATTACAGGCGAAGCTCAAGGAGCGTAGCTATTATGGGTTAAGATGAAAAAGTCTTAACCTTTTTTCTTTTTTAGCAATTGTAAAGAAAATAAAATAATGGTAAAATGATAGAGGTAATAAAATTATAGTTAATTCATGATGTTTGATATTTCTATAAATATATGCTAAAATTATAAAGTGATAAATATCGTGAGAAAAGGTGTAAAATATGGAAAACTTTCAAGTTGCAATTGACGGTCCAGCAGGTTCTGGGAAGTCATCAATTAGTGAGCTAGTTGCCACAAAGCTTGGATTTGTTCACGTTGATACAGGAGCGATGTATCGAGCTGTAACATTAGAAGCTTTAAGAAGAAAAATTGATTTGAACAATGAAGCTGAATATTCCTTTGTGGACTCTATCGAGATTGTATATATTAATGATAAAACATTCTTAAATCATGAGGATGTATCAGAAGAAATTAGAAGTCTTGAGGTTACAAGAAATGTTAGTTTAGTTTCTTCATATAAGGCTGTAAGAGATAAAATGGTTCAATTCCAACGTTTGAGTGCAAAGAATGGATATGTACTAATGGATGGAAGAGATATAGGTACAACAGTTCTTCCTAATGCAGATGTAAAGATATTTCTAACTGCATCACCAGAGGAACGAGCAAAAAGAAGATTAAAAGAGTTAGAACAAAAAGGTATTAAAGAATCATTTGAAACGGTTCTAAATGATATAAAGGTAAGAGATTACAAGGATAGTCATCGTGAAATATCACCATTAAAAAAGGCAGAGGATGCAATTTTAGTGGATACTACTTCGATGACAATTGAAGAAGTGTGCAATACTATCGTTAGTATTGTTTGTGAAAGGATGGATGAAAATGGAAAATAATGAGATTTCAATGGAAGAACTTCTAAAGGAAGAAAACACAAAAGAACTTCATGTTCATGACGTTGTAAAGGGTGAGGTTGTAGAGGTTACAGATAAGTATGCAAAGGTTAACCTAAATACTTTTACAGAAGGTACTATCTATTTAGATCATTTTACAACAGATAAGAATGCTACATCATTAAAGCCACTTGTTAAGGTTGGAGATATTGTTGAAGCTGAAGTTACAAAGATTGTAGAAGGAGAAAATAGTGATATTTTACTTTCTCGTCTTAATACCTTAAAGAAGGAGAATTTCGAAGCATATAAGGTAAATGTACCTTTAGAATCAAATGTCGAAGCACGTGTTATTAAGGTTGTAGAAGGCAAGGGATATGTTTTATCTGACGGAAAAATTGAAATGTTTATGTCAGTTAAGGATTTAAAAACGCCTTTAGCTAAGGGTGATTTAGTTGCGGTAAAGATTCTTTCATATAATGATGAAAAGAAAAATGCCTATGTTTCTCGTTATGCTGTAATTCGTGAGGAGCGTCAGCATGCTTATGAAGAGCGTCAACGTGCTCATGAGGAATATTTAGCTAAAAAGGAAGCCGAACATCAAGAGTATATAAAGGAAAGAGAAGAAGAGTATAAGACTTTCCATGTTGGTGACAAGGTTCAAGGTACAGTATGTAAGATTGTTCCTTATGGTGCTTTTGTTAAATTTGATAAGGTTCAAGGATTAATTCGACTTAAGGACGTTGACCATACATTCATTAAATCTGCAAGTGATATCTTAAATGAAGGCGATGTTGTTGATGTGCTTGTAGTAAATACTGATAATGGTAAACTAGAATTATCACGTAAGGCTTTATTAAAAACCCCATATCAATTGTATAAGGAAGAGCATAATGTTTCTGATACAGTAAAGGGAAAGGTTGTTAATAAAATGCCATTTGGTGTTCTTGTAGAGCTTGGTAAGAATGTTACAGGTCTTCTTCATAAATCTGAGTTCTCATGGAATCCAAATGATAATTTAATGGCATCACTTTTGATTGGTGATGAAATTGAGGTATCAATTATTCGATTTGATGATGAAAATGAAAAGATTGGACTTTCTAGAAAGCCATTAATTGACAACCCTTGGAGCCGTGTAAGTCTTAATGTTGGTGATAAGGTAGAGGCTACTATTACTGAGGTTCGCGAAAAGGAATTTGTTGCGGCACTTGAGGGTGTAGATGCTACTATTCCATTTAGCTCTGTTGATGGTGGCGAAAAGAGATTAAAGGCTACTGATATTTACTCAGTAGGTGACACTGTTAAATGTATTGTTACTGAATTTAATCCAAAGAAATGGATTTTAGTATTATCTGAAAGAGCATATAAGTCATTAGAAGAGCGTGAGCAATACGAAAATTATATGCAAAGTGAAAAAGAGGAAAAGGGAACAACACTTGGTGATCTATTTAAGGATCAGTTAAAATAATTAGCGAAAGGTTTTGATAACATGCTAGGTAAGGTAGCAATTGTTGGACGCCCTAATGTTGGTAAATCAACATTATTTAATCGTATAATTGGTCAAAGATTATCTATTACTGACTCTACTCCAGGAGTTACAAGAGATCGAATTTATGCGAAGGGCGAATGGCTTGGCCGTGAATTTAATTTAATAGATACTGGTGGAATTGAAATTAGTGATGCACCATTTCAGGTTGAAATTCAAGCTCAAGCAGAAATTGCGATGAATGAGGCCGATGTTATCATTATGCTAACAGATTCAAGAAGTGGTGTAACAGATGATGATGTGTATGTTGCTAAACTATTGTATCGTTCAAATAAACCGGTAATTTTAGCTGTTAATAAGGTTGATGATCAAAAATTTTTAGATAACATATATGAGTTTTATAGCTTAGGATTTGGTGATCCTATTCCAGTTTCATCAAATCATGGAGTTGGTGTTGGAGATTTGCTTGATAAGGTTTTAGAAGCATTGCCAGAGATTAAGGACAAGCCATATAAGGATAGTATTTGCTTCTCCCTAATTGGTCGTCCTAATGTTGGTAAATCATCACTTACTAATACATTACTTAATGATGAAAGAGTAATTGTATCAAATATACCTGGGACAACTACAGATGCAATCGATACAGAGTTTGATGCATATGGTAGACATTATGTTGTAGTAGATACTGCCGGCTTAAGAAAACGTGGTAAGGTTTATGAAAACATGGAAAAGTATATGGTAATTAGAACCGTAGATGCAATCGAAAGAAGCGATGTTGTATTATTGGTTCTTGATGCAGAAACTGGCTTCCAAGAGCAGGACAAGCATGTTGCTCAATATTGTGACGAATATAATAGACCTACAATTATTGTAGTTAATAAATGGGACACTGTTGAAAAAGATTCTAAGGTTATGAATGAGTGGACAAAAAAGGTTAGAGAAAACTTTAAGTTCTTAGATTACGCTCCAATAGTATTTTTAAGTGCTAAGGAGAATAAACGTGTTCATACTCTATTCCCACAGATTGAGCTTGCATACGAATCATATAATAAACGTGTACAAACTAGTATTTTAAATGATGTGTTTAATGATGCTATCGCAATGAATCCACCGGCTGAGTTTAATGGTGGTAAGCCTAAGTTCTATTATATATCACAAGTAGGAACTAAGCCTCCAACATTTGCGATATTCTTAAATGATCCAAGCTATGTTCATTTCTCATATTTAAGATATTTAGAAAATCAATTACGTAAAAATTTTGATTTTTTTGGAACTCCAATTAAATTGTCATTACGTAAACGTGATTAAATAGTAATTATTTAAAGCTTTCTGTCATATTATGTACAGGAGGCTTTTTTCATGGATTTTAAGAAAGTATTTGATGTAATCAATAAGTATAATATTGATAAAAATGAAGTTTTGGATTTAGTTGAGGAAGCAAAAACTCTAGATTTATCAGATGAAGATAATTTAAGATATGTAATACAAAAGGGTGCTAAGCTTGCAAATAAAACATTATCTTTAGAGGATGAAGAAAAAATAATAGATATCATTAAGCAAAGAGGCATTAGTCCAGATTTACTAAATCTAATATAATTAGGAGCAGCTGCTCCTTTTCTTTTGACTAGAAAAAGTTAAAACTTACCTCATATTATAAAATGAGGTGATAGGATGTGGATTGTTTTTATTATTTTCCTTTTAGTTATGCTTATTCCATTTTTTATGCTAGGCACAAACATTAAATCTATTTATAAAAAGCAGTCTAAGCACATTAATGAAGAAAAAGAACTAAAGCAGATGACAATAAAGCTATTAAGAGATATTGATTCAGTATATCACTATGAAATACTAAAATATTATATTAACCTTTAAACTAAAATCATATCTAAATTGACTATGTTATAGTGAGATTATAGAAATGAGGTTGATTTATTATGAAGAAAATTGTCATGCTTGTAATTTTATTATTTGTTTTTTTAATTGCTGCCCCTAGTAAGCCAAGTAATGCTGATGTAAACGACTACATGAGTTTTTCCTCAATAAATGTTTCTGATGGGAAGCTTTTAAGAGATTATACAAATGAAGAAATTAATGAAGGCTTAAGCCATATAAAAAAAAGAAAATTTAATGGTTGGCGTTATGAATTTTTTCAAAAAAATACTAAAGTAGAATTTATCTCTAGTACAGTTTTTACAATGTATAACAGTGGTACTACAGCTATGAAGTACAAGGTTCAGGTTTCTAGTGAAAATAGTGTAAAAACATCTATTAGCTGTACGGGAACAATTGGTTATAGCATATCAGGGTCAATAAAAAAATTTAAAAATGGACTTGATTCAAGCTTAAAAATAGAAGGTTCATATGTTGAAACGCAGCTTGTGAAGCAACAAGAAAACCTAGAAATAGAAATAGATCCAGGTACGATTTGTGTTGTATATGTCCAAGGAACTGGTTTACTAACTAATGGTGTTGCTAGTTTTTATCAGCTATGGTTTAGGAAAGAGTCCGGAGGGTTTGAATATTTTACTATTACAGATTCATATCTAAGAATTGAAAAAATAAAATTATGAAACAGCTTAAATACCTTATTACACTATTGTTTTTAGGATTCATTGTTTTTGTTATTGAAAATGATGAAATGGTACCATGTCATTATTATACTTCATATGAAACCTATTATGTTTCTAGTAATGTAAACGAAATTGTTGTTCCAGTTTTTACTAGTACAAGGGATGTTATTTTTTCAAGTGATAGACCACACTATTACCTAAGAACTATGGATGTTACATATAACATTAAAAGAAATTATTGTAGGTATGTTAAAGATTTTACATTTTTAAATACTAGATTAAGCTTATACTTAGTTTCATTTGAGTTAGGAACATTTGATTGGCAAATGATAGAAAATGCTTATTTAAGGGTAGAATATAACTCTGTAGAATTTGATTCGTTAATTGGTAATATTATTTTTTCTGATAAAAACATTCTTATGCTTGAAGGAGAATGTTTTTCTGAGGGCGTTAAATGTCAAGGGAATATTAATGTTATTAATAATGAATTTGTTGATTATTATATATATGATCCGGGTAGCTTAAAAACAATTATTTATTTAAAAAATAGGAATATAAACAATTATATAATTCTCAAAGATTTAGATAATATATATATTTGGCAAAACTATAACGTTGATTTAAAGACTCTTGCAATTTACGAGGAAGAATATGTTGAAGATAACTAATTTAAATAAGAAATTTCGAAAAAAAACTATATTTAATGACCTATCCTACGAATTTAAAAGTGGAATATATATTTTGATGGGAGAAAATGGTAGTGGAAAATCAACTTTATTTAAAATGATTGCAGGTCTAGATGACCATTATGATGGAAAAATCGAAAAAAGTAATATTTTCTACCTTCCTGAGAAACTAACTCTTCCTAAAGCACTTAAGACCTATGAATTTATTAATCATTATTCTAAAATCAATAAATCAGAATATGGATTTTATCATTATGCCATAAAATATAAGCTTGAGAATAAAATTATTAAAACTCTTTCAAAGGGAATGATTCAAAAGGTTGGAATTATTTTAAGCTTGATTGATCATTATGATGTTATTTTATATGATGAGCCATTAGAGGGCCTAGATGATGAATCTATAAAAACCTTTTTTGAGGATATTAAGGATATTAGTGAATCAATAATTCTCATATCTTTACACGAAATACCCAAAAAAATAAAGCTTAATTACACACTGTTAAATATAAAAGAAGGATGTATATGCGAAGTATTGGACAAATAAAAACATTATATAATAAGATTTATTTTAACAAAAAAAATCTTATATTAATTTCAATTTGCTTTATTGCTATTATTGTTATGGCTTACTCTAGCCTTAATTTGGGATTTACAGAAAGTGAATTTCTATTTTTAAAGGATGATTATATAAATGAATATATTAAGTCCTGCTATAGCTTTTCCTTAATAATAAACAGCGTTGTTGTTCCAGCTTTATTCTTAGCTGAGTTAAAAGAGGAAACTAATATAGTTAATGCGATATTAATTCCTAGAGTAAAAAAAGAAACATTACTCATTTCAAAGATTACGATAATGTTTGAAATATCATTTAGTATTTGTGCGATTGAAATAATGATAATAGGAATATTACCTTGTATAGCATATCCAAATTTTAATTTAGAATGGAATTATTTGTTGATAGGATTATATATGATATTGTATACTGTATTTAGCGTTTTATTACTTAATGTATTAATGAAATTTATAAAGCTTTTTGCCATAGGTGTTTTCCCGGTAATAATATATTTACTAATTAATATATTTAAGGATGATGTAGGCTTTATAAAGCATATGATATGCTTAAACACAGAAGGACTTGCATTAGTATCATATAATTGCTTGTACTTTTTTTGTGGGATCATAATAATATTAATATTTTTGTACATATTCTGTTAAAAAGGTCAATTGTGGAAATGACTTAATGAATACTTGCAACAAAATTTCTAAACATATGGTAAAAGTGAGTCAAATATTTATAGCGGAATTTACTTTAATAATTAACATAATAAACTTTTTTTGTAAAATGTATTGACATCTATAAGCTAATGATGTAAAATAAACAAGGTAATTAAATAAGTGGAAAGAAGAAACGCCCGTTTCTCGCCTGATTGATTATGTTGGTAGGCAAATTGTCACAGAATATTAACTTTGTAACTTATAGGGGCGTTTGCGCGTCCCTTTTTATTTTTACTAAATTAATTTTGGAGGTGGCTAGTATTAACAAGCCAAAGAAAAATAATGATGTATTCGTAAATGATGACATCAGATGTAAAGAAATGCTGGTTATTACCAACACAGGAGAAAAGCTAGGAGTACTACCTAGAAAAGCAGCACTTCAAGCGGCTTCTGATCGTGGTTTAGATTTGGTGCTAGTTTCACCAGATGCAAATCCAGCAGTAGCTAAAATTATGGATTACTCTAAGTTCCGTTTCGAGCAACAAAAGCGTGCTAAGGAAATGAAGAAGAGTCAAAAAATAATTTCAGTTCAAGAAATAAGACTTAGTCCAGTTATTGAGCAAAACGACTTAATGACAAAATCAAGAAACGCTCGTAAGATTCTTGAAAAAGGAAACAAGGTTAAGGTATCCCTTCGTTTCTACGGACGTATGATTGCCCATCAGGATATTGGTGAGGATGTTATGAAGAGATTTGTTGAAACATTAGCAGATTGCTCACAACAAGAAACACAAATTAAATTAGATGGTAAATCATTATTTACGGTTTTAGGACCAAAGAATGATAAATAAGAAGGAGTGTAATTAAAATGCCAAAACAAAAGACTCATAGTGGTTTAAAAAAGAGAATCAAAGTAACAGGTTCTGGAAAGCTTATGCGTGGTCATGCTTACACAGGACATTTAAAGACTAACAAGACTCATCAAGAAAATAAGAACTTGTCAAAGCAAACATCAGTTCATGCAACAGATGAGAAGAGAATTAAGTCTTTAATTTCAAATATGCGTTAATTAAAATAATAAAATTTCAAGGAGGTAATTATCATGCCAAGAGTTAAAGGTGGATATATAACAAGAAGAAGACGTAAGGCTGTCTTAAAATTAGCTAAGGGCTATGTTGGCTCAAAACATACAATTTATAGAACTGCAAATGAAGCAGTTATGCGTGCTATGCAATATGCATACAGAGATAGAAAGCAAAAGAAACGTGATTTCCGTAAGCTATGGATTCAACGTATCAATGCTGCTGCAAAGGAAAATGGATTAAAGTATTCATTATTTATTTGTGGTCTTTCTCGTATGGGTGTAGAGGTTAACCGTAAGATGTTAGCAGATTTAGCTGTTAACGATCCAAAGGCTTTTACTGAATTTGTTGAAATCGCTAAGAAGGGTTTAACAATGCCAGCTGTTAAGAATGAGGAAAAAGTAGTAGTTCTTCAAACTGAATCAAAGGCTGTAAAGGCTGCTAAGGCTCAAACTGCTCCAAAGGCTGCTAAGGCTGAAAAAGCTGAGAAGAAGGCTGTAAAGGCAGAAGCACCAAAGGCTGAAGCTGTAGATTACTCTTCACTTACTGTAGCTGAATTAAAGGCTATTGCTAAGGAAAAGGGAATCACTGGTATTTCTACAATGAAAAAGGCAGATTTAGTAGCTGCATTAACTAAGTAATATACTTAATAATATGACTGGAGAAATCCAGTCTTTTATTTTGCTTGTTATTTTGGTATAATGTTTTCGGTGACTGAATTAATATGGATAATAAACAACAAAATAATCAAAATAATAAATCACAACGTGAAGAAAGAAAAAATCTATCACAAAAGGAAAAACTTGTCCTAAAAATAACATCCGGTGTTATTGCTGCTATAGCTGCTATAAATGCAATTTATTATGTAGTAATGATGTTTTTCTTAGAAAAAACTAACTACTATATGCATCATTTTTTATTACCAATTGATCTTATTTGCATTGGTCTATTAGCCCTAATAATGCCATATACAAATAAATATTCATCATATAGTTCAAATACTAAAGGTGATAAATATATGTATATTATAGGTATTGCATTAATATTTTGTGCATTTATTATGCTTATTACCTCATATATGGGATAATGCTGATTACTTGACTGATATATTTATTTATGCTAATATATAGTTGCTAGGAGGATTGCCGTGGAACCCAAATTATTTTTTAAGGGATCAAGGATACACATGTTGTAGAACGCCTATCTTCTTAGGAATCCTAATTGTATATCAAGAGATGCCCGCTGTCGAACTGTATCGTTCTTCATAGGACTTCCTAGCATATTATATTATTAATGAAGGCTCCTTAGGGAGCTTTTTTCATTTTTTAAATTGATTGAAAATGCTTTCAGTAGATAATTCAATTAATTTAATTGATATATTATTAAAATGTGATATAATACGAAAGGTATTAAAAGTAGATTTTGATGTCTACTATTTTTTTTTGAAAGAAGTGAAATAAATGACATTTAATGAATTAATAGATGATGAAAGAATATTAGACGCTTTAGCATCCCTTAATATTACAACACCTTCAGAAATCCAAGAAAGAGCTATTCCTGCTATGCTAAGTGGTATCGATTTAATCGGCCAAGCTCAAACTGGTACAGGGAAAACATTTGCATATGGAATTCCGGTTTTAATGAATACAACTATGCAAAAATTTGAAACTCTAATTTTATGTCCAACTAGAGAACTATCAATTCAGGTTGCAAAGGAACTAAAAAAACTTATTGCCTTTAATCGTAAAATTAAAATTGCAACTATATATGGTGGAGAATCATATGAAAAGCAAATCAGAGAATTAAAAGCAAATCCTCAAATTATTGTAGGTACTCCAGGAAGAATAATAGACCATATGGAGAAGAAGACTATTGATTTTTCAAATCTAAAAACTTTAGTTTTAGATGAAGCAGATGAAATGCTTAAAATGGGATTCCAGGAAGAACTTGAAACAATATTAAAGGATACTCCATCATCTAGACAAACAGTATTATTTAGCGCTACAATGCCAGCTTTTATCAAAAAGGTTGCTCTAAATTATCAAAAAAATCCTGAGCATATTATAATTGAAAAGAAAACTTTAACTGTCGACACTATAGAGCAGGATTTATATTACTGCAAAAGAGAAAGTAAAATTGATCTATTACAACGAATTCTTGATCTTTATTCATTCAACTCTTGCATTATTTTTTCTAATACAAAAAGCAAGGTTGATGAGATTGTATCATTTTTACAGAAAAACAAATATTTAGTAGATGGCCTTCATGGCGACTTAAAGCAAGCAGTTCGTGATAGAGTAATGAATTCATTTAGAGAAGGAAACATAAACATACTTGTATGTACAGATGTAGCCGCAAGAGGAATTGATATTAAAGGCTTAGAAGCAATCATAAACTATGACCTACCTAAAGAGGATGAGGTATATGTTCATCGTATTGGAAGAACTGGTAGAGCAGGAGCTATGGGGCATTCAATTTCCTTCGCAACTGAGTCTGAAAGAAAAAAAGTATCCTTCATCGAAAGATATACAAAGAGTCGGATGATAGAATGTCAAATTCCAACTAAGGAAGATATAATTATTTCTAAAATGAATAAGTATTATAAAAATATATGCGAGCATTTAAATGATTCAATTAATCCTAATTTAGGATTAATAAATAAGCTGGCTAAATTAGATGTGGAGCCTGCTAAATTAATAAATGCTCTTATTTCCTTATCTTTCGATACAACAACAAAGGAATATAAGGAAATATATGTAGCTAAGAAAAAGAATGAAGCCAAAATACCTGAGCAAAAAAGGAAAGCTAGTAATGAAACAAGCAAGAAATACATTTATGCTCATTTAAATATTGGCAAAAAGGAATTACTTCGACCTCAAATCCTTGTATCACTTGCGGGAAGAGTCGCAGGAGTAAGAAAGGAAAATATAGGGGATATTGTAATTCGTAAATCTGGTACCAATATTGAAATAACCAAGCAAGCATATAATTACCTAATGAAGCTTGAAGGAAAGGAATATAACGGTACGCGTATTCATATTAAAAAAGTTAAATCATTAGAAAGCGAAAAAGACTAGCGAAAGGCTGGTCTTTTTCATAGTTGTAAGTTTTGAAGTATGTGTGAAAGGGAGAAAAGAAGTATAGATAACTTTTACTTCAATGAAGAACAGGGGGGATTCTTCAGCGATATTTCTATCGCACTTATATTATGGATGATAAAATACATAATATACATAAAAAAATAAAAAATAATTACATTATTCTTATTTAAAAAGAAATATGCTATAATCTATTGAGATTATGGAGGGATTTTATGTTTAGATTATATAAAAAATATCTAAAGAAAAACCTACATTGGGTTATAATTGGTCCAATATTTAAGCTATTTGAGGCTATATTTGAATTAGCGGTTCCATTAATTATAAAAAATATAATTGATAATGGTATAAATGGCAATTTAGGAAGAAACTATATCCTAAAGCAAGGAGGTTTACTATTAATCTTTGCAACAACGGGATTATGTTCAACCCTTGTCTGTCAATTCATTGCATCGAGAGTATCCCAACGCTTTGGTACAGATGTACGTAATGATTATTTTAAGCATATAAATACGTTATCCTTTAAGGAACTTGATTATTTAAGCGCATCAAGTATTATTACAAGACAAACAAATGATATTTACAATGTTGAAAAATCAGTTGCAATGTTAATTAGATTAGTTATTAGAAGTCCATTTATTGTAATAGGAGCAACAGCGTTAGCTTTTTATATTGATATGACGATGGGCTTTGTATTTTTAATAACAGGAATTTTATTATTTGCTGTATTCTTCTTGATTATGAAAAAAACATACCCAATAAACAAAAGTGTATCTAAATCATTAGATAGGGTTTCTACGATTACAATAGAAAACCTGGATGGCGTTAGGCAGGTAAGAGCATTTCGAAAAGAAGAATATGAAATCACTAGATTTAACAAACAAACAGATGAATTATCAAAAAAACAACTATCACTTGGTAAAAATAACTCTTTATTAAATCCATTAACCTTCATAATTGTAAACGCAGCTATTGTTTTAGTTATGTATATTGGTATGAAAAAGATTAAGAGAATTGACTTAACTCTTGGTGATATTCAAGCGTTAATTAATTATTTAAATCAAATATTAGTTGCGATAATTGCTGTTACAAATCTAGTCACAATATTTACTAAAGCTGCCGCTTCATCATCAAGAATAAATGAGGTATTCGATTTAGAATCATCAATTAAGGATGGAAAATATGAAGAAGGCCTAAATAGCGAATATGCATTTGAATTTAATAATGTTACATTCGGATATAATGAAAAGGCAAATTCGAGCATTACAAATGTATCATTCAAGGTGAAAAAAGGTCAAACTATTGGAATAATTGGTGGTACAGGTTCTGGTAAGTCAACTATTGTAAACCTACTTAATCGATTTTATGATCCATCCAATGGCGAAATTATTTTAGATGGAAGAAATATTAAAGATTATAAGCTTTCATATGTTAATAAAAGTGTAGGCTGTGTTCTTCAAAAATCAGTATTATTTAATGGTACAATAAAGGAAAATTTATTATATGCAAACGAAAATGCCACGGATAGTGAAATTGAAAATGCATTAAATACTGCTCAAGCTTCATTTTATAAAGATATGCCGGATGGCTTAAATTCTTTAGTTTTACAAGGTGGTAAAAACCTAAGTGGTGGACAAAGACAACGCTTATGTATTGCCAGAGCCATACTAAAGGATAGTCCAATTCTTGTTTTAGATGATTCATCATCTGCACTTGATTATCAAACTGATTATAAGCTTAGAACTGCAATCAAAACTTTAAATAAAACAACAGTTATTATATCACAAAGAGCTTCAAGTATTGCATATGCTGATATGATTGTTGTACTTGACGGAGGTAAGGTTGATTCGATTGGAACCCATAAGGAGCTAATAAAGGAATCAAAGCTGTATAAAGAGATTTGCTTAAGTCAGGAAATGAATGTAGAGGAGGAAGCGATATGAGCATCAAGTATTTGATTAAAAGAATAGCTACATATTTTCGTCCATATGCATTATTGGCAGTATTTGCAATAATATCCGCAATTATTTATGTATTTTCAACCTTGTTTGCACCAATATTAGTCGGTTACATTATTGATGAACTTGACATATTAGTTGATCATAGTATTTTAACTAACAATTTTTATGTTTATTTGTATTCCCTTATAGGAACAGTAGTTATTGGGGCTTTATTCGGCTATATTATGTCATATTTATTATCTAAACTTGCTTATTTAATGATGAGAGATTTACGTAAGGATGCCTTCTTTAAAATAAATAAGCTTCCAGTAGCATATATTGATTCCCATTCTCATGGTGATTTATTATCAAGAATTATTTCTGATATAGATACTGTTTCTGAAGGCTTATTACAAACATTTACAGAGGCAATTACTGGTATAATTACGATCGCTGTAACATTGGTATTTATGCTAACCTTAAACTTTAAAATAGGACTTATTGTTGTGGGTCTTACTCCTTTATCATTGATTGGAGCCACATTCATTGCCAAAATGAGCTTTAAAACATTTAAAAATCAAGCCACAGCTCGAGGAAAATTAACAGGATTTGTGAATGAAATGGTCGAAAATCAACTAGTTGTAAAGGCTTATGGGATGGAAAAAACAAATATTGCCACGTTTAACGCACTAGACGATGAGCTTTATACATATGGTGTTAATGCTCAGTTTTATTCATCCTTAGCTAATCCTACTACAAGATTCGTTAATGCCATTATTTATTTAGTTGTAGCAACATATGGAGCAATAAGCGTAGTATCAGGAGCATCAGCTCTAACGGTAGGTAAATTGTCTATTTTCTTATCATATGCTTCATCATATACAAAGCCCTTTAATAGTATTTCTGCAGTAGCTGCTGAGCTCCAAAATTCCTTTGCATCTCTAAGAAGAATTTGTGAATTTTTAGATGAAAAAGAAATACCTAATGAAGCGAATTTAGCAACATTAGAAGAAATAACTGGTAAAATTACGTTTGATAATGTTGAATTTAGTTATAATAAAGAGCACAAGCTTATTGAGAATTTTAGTTTATCATGCAAGCCTGGTGAGCAAATTGCCATTGTTGGTCCGACAGGCTGTGGTAAAACGACTATGATTAATCTATTAATGAGGTTTTATGATATTAATTCTGGAGATATATTGGTAGATGATAAGAGTATTTATGAAATTAGTCGTAAAAGCTTAAGAGAGCATATGGGAATGGTTCTTCAGGATACATGGCTATTTGAAGGAACGATATTTGAAAATATTGCCTACGGTAAGGATAATGCGACTAAAGAAGAGGTGATTGCAGCTGCCAAAAAAGCTTATGCTCATGAATTTATTATGCAGCTTAAGGATGGATATGATACTAAAGTATCGAATACTGATGGTATGTCAATTGGTCAGAAGCAATTACTTTGTATTGCAAGATTAATGCTTAGGCTTCCTAATGTCTTAATATTAGATGAAGCCACATCTAATATTGATACTAGAATGGAAATTATGATATCAAAAGCATTTAAGGAAATGATGAAGGGAAGAACAACATTTATTATTGCACATAGATTATCAACAATTAAAAATGCTGATAAGATAATTGTAATGAAGGATGGTCATATTGTTGAGGTAGGACGTCATGAACAATTATTAGCCCGTAATGGCTTTTATACAGCTATATATAATTCTCAATTTCAGGTAAAGTAGTCACTATGATTAGTGATTACTTTTTATTATATTTACTATAAATAGATAATATATGACGGCATTTTCAAAAATAATAAAAATATTGAATTAAAGATTTTTAGAACATGTGTCGAAACAATTTTTTATTGGTATAAAATATTATAAAATATATTCGGTGATAGGATGGGATTGGAAGTTAATATGTGTATTAAGCAAGATACGGTTTTTACCAGGTTTAAAGGGGAATTAGATGAAATGTCGGTATCAGACATTAGAAAAAAGCTATCAGAAATATTAAAAAAATATAATGTTCGGAATATTGTATTTAATTTACATGATTTATCTTTTATGGATTCAACGGGGATAGGAATGATAATAGGCAGATATAATCAGGTTAAGGAAAAGGATGGAAAAATAATTCTTTGTGAATTAAATCAAAATATTGAAAGAATCATTATAATGTCTGGCTTGTTAAAAATCTGTACTCTACGAGACTCTGAAGCTTCAGCAAGGTGGTTTTTAGGACTATGAAGGAATTAACAATTATTTGTAAAAGTGAGCTTGAATCGATATCCAACGTTAGAGGGATGGTTTCCTCACTACTGGCAAATAAGAATCAAACGATTTCATTTATTAATGAGGTAAAAACAATTGTATCAGAGGGCATAACAAATGCAATTATTCATGGCTACAATGAAGATGATGACAATGATATTATTGTTAGGGTTAAGACTGATAATGCAGGGATAAGTATCTCTATTGAGGATTTTGGTGCAGGAATAGAAGATATTAATCAAGCTAAAGAGGTTTTGTTTTCTACAATGAAAAGCAAGGATAGAAGTGGACTTGGATTTACAATTATGGAATTGTTTTCAACAAAATTTAATGTTATATCTGAGCTTGGAAAGGGTACAAAGCTAGAAATATATAAAGAATGGGAATAAATAGTATTATTTTGTAAAAAATAATTAACGGTGATAATTTGTTAATAGATATAAATAAATATAAAGCCTTAACAAAAGAAAAAAAGGATTACAAAGTAATCTCAATTAATTGTTTAAAGGCTTTTTTTAGTGGCGGTGTAATTTGTATTTTAGGTCAAATATTTTTGAATTTATATGGTAAATATATGGAAGAAAAAATGGCGATAAGTATTATGCTGCTGACATTTATAATTGCAGCATCTTTTTTAACTGCGATAGGTATTTTTGATTATATTGGTCAATTTGCTCATGCAGGAACTGTTATTCCAATTACAGGCTTTTCTAATTCAATGACCTCATCTGCATTAGAGTATAAAAGTGAAGGCTTCCTATTAGGAATAGGCGCAAACACCTTTAAACTTGCCGGTGCAATCATAGTTCTAGGGACTTTTTTTGGATATATAGTAGGACTAATTAAATATCTTTGGAGTTTTATATGAGTATAATTGAATTTAAGGATGTTTATATTGATAATACTGCTACAGTCGCAGGACCTTATGAAGCAAAGGGGCCGATGGAGATATATTTTGATAAAAAATATAACGATCTAAGAATTGGAATGCAAAGCTTTGAAAAAGCAGAAATGAAAATGATGGATGATGTAATCAAAATTATTTTTAAAAAAACACAATATAATATTGAGTCAATAGGCTGTACATTTTCCGGTGATTTAATAAATCAAAACATTATAACAAATTATACGTTAAGAGGCTACAATGTGCCTGTATCTGGATTATATAGTGCGTGTTCAACCTCATGCTTATCAATTATTATAGGTTCTATTTATACTGCATATACTAAAAAGCCTTCATTATGCTTAATTAGTTCGCATAATGCTACCTCAGAACGTCAATTTAGAAATCCTAATGAATATGGTGGAGCTAAGCTAGAAACATCAACAAAAACTGCTACTGGGGCAGGGGCCTTAATATTAGCTTCTGATAAACGTAAAGTTCGAGTTAAAAGAGCTTTAATTGGTAGAATTATCGATGTAGGTTTAAATCGACCTGATGATATGGGAAGAGCAATGGCTCCTGCAGCGTGTGAGTCAATATTAGAGTTTTTAAGAGAAACTAATACAACACCTAAGGATTATGATTATATATTAACTGGTGATTTATCTAAATATGGATCGGATATTGTACTTAAAATGCTAGAAGAGGAATACGGTTATGTGGAAAATTATAATGATTGTGGAATGATGTTATATGATCCTACATTAAAGGTTTATTGTGGTGGATCTGGGTGTGCTTGCTTACCTCTTGTAACGTATGGATATATATATAGTAAGTTAAAAGAGGGTAAGCTTAATCGAGTTTTACTTTGTGCTACGGGGGCATTGATGAATACAACAATGACCTTACAGCATGAAACTATTCCTGCTATATGTCATGTTGTTTTATTGGAGAGTGTCAAATGATCTATTTTTATGCATTTTTAATTGGTGGAGCAATATGCTTAATTGGAGAATTATTAATTGAGTTTTTTCATTTAACTCCTGGTCATATAACCTGCTTATTTGTTATTGTAGGAGCATTTTTAGAATTTTTTAATATATATGATAAGCTTGTAGATTTTGCCGGCGCTGGAGCATTACTTCCAATTACAAGCTTTGGCCATAGCTTAGCTCATGCTGCATACGAGGGCGCAATTAATTCGGGTTTTATAGGACTTAGTCAAAATCTGTTTTCGACAACATCTAATGGAATTGTATATGCGATAATATGTGCAGTAGGTTTTAGCTTGATTTTTAAACCAAAGGGATAAAAAAAGAAGCCGTCTTGGGAGGAGACGACTTCGAAAGGGAGAGTAGTAATTGAGTAATTACCAAGGATAAGATGAGAGTCTTATCCTTATTTATATTCTAGCACAATCGATTAGAATTTGTAAACTACTTAATTAAAAATTATTAAAAAAATTTTGAAAGAAGAACTTGTGCCTTTTTTGACAAATCGAATATCTCGTTATATAATAGTAGGCAGTTTAAGGTGATCATATGAAAAAATATTTACAAACAAATTATATATTAGTAATATTTGGGTATATTTTTGGTTTGCTGATGGGAAATTTATTAGGAATCATTATTTTCGCTGCCATCGCATCATTTAAGTATAATTTAGGTGTACCTACAGTGATGAATATATTAGGCCAAACTGATATATCAAGCTTTAGTACTAATGAACTTGATTGTTATTATTTTTGTCAATCATGGATTAATACATTTACCTATTTTATTATAATTATAATAGTTATATTTTTTGCAAGAGGATTTCTTAAAACCGATTTTTTAAAAATAAAAAGCTATAAAAAAAATAATTTTAAATACATTATATATTCCTTGGTAGGGGTTGGTCTTTTATATGGGTCTTCAGTATTCTTTTCTTGGCTTGTTGGTTTATTATCTAAAACTACATCAAGTCAAAATCAGCTAAGTATTGAGGATATGATATTAAATGGTTACTCAGTAATAACTTTTATTACTATATTTTTATTAGCTCCTATAGCTGAGGAATTAGTATATCGTAAGGCTATTTTTAAATTTTTTGAGAATAAGAAGCATCGAATTATACCAATATTGGTATCATCCTTATGCTTTTCAATTCCTCATATGCTTTCAACCGAGGAATCATTTATTGTTTGGTTTTTCTTGTTTTTAAGCTATTTATCTTGTGGTATTATTCTTGCTTTAGTTTATGAATTAAGTGACCAAAATATTTATTATACTATTTTAGCTCATATGCTAAATAATTTAATTGCATTTTTATTGATTGTTTTGTAGAAGGTGAAAAAATTATGATTAGAATGAACGCAAAGGATTTTGATGTAAAAATATTTGAAAAATTTGATAAGGATTGGGCATTATTAACTGCTGGGGATTATAATGATCGGAATACTATGACCATATCATGGGGATTTATGGGAACATTATATGGAAAAAGTGTTGTTTGTGTGTTTGTAAGACCAAATAGACATACATATAATCTAATGGAAAAATATGACCGCTTTACGTTAAGCTTTATGGATGAGAAGTACAGAGATGCAATGACATTTATGGGAAGAAATAGCGGAGCTAGTATCGATAAATATAAGGAATCAGGATTAGAGCCTATCTATGATACTGATTCTGGAGTATCATACATTAAGGGTGCAAGATATGTAATGAAATTAAAGAAGCTTTATGCTGCACCATTAAAGGAAGAATACTTTATTGATAAAAGCTTACTTAAATTTTATAAAGAGGATTTATCGGACCTACATAAGATGTATATAGCTGAGATTACCTCTTTACTGGTGAATGAAGAATGATAGCAGAATTTTGTCCATACTGTGGAGCTAAGCTTACAAAAAAGGAAATTGGTGATGAAGGCTTAGTCCCATATTGTGAGAATTGTCAAAAGCCAATTTTTCCAATGCCATGTCCATGTGCTATTATTTTATGCATTAACAAGGATAATGAAGTGGTATTAATTAAACAAAGCTATGGATGTAATGGCTATGTGCTTGTAGCAGGATACCTTCAAATTGGAGAAACATTTGAAGAATGTGTAAAGAGAGAAGTTAAAGAAGAATTAAATTTGAATGCTACAAACATAAGTTATATTGGTTCATATTTTCAAAAAAGTAAAGAAAATATTATGACTGCATATGCATGTAATGTAAATGGAGATATCGTGCTATCAGGTGAGGTTAGCGAGGCTTCATTTGTTAAATTAGAGGATGCTCCTTCATTATTAAAGGATGCCTCTATTGCTCAAAATGTCGTTATGGACTTTTTAAAAAAAGTAAATGATTAGAGATGAAATTTAAGTTTTACAACCGATACTGATTTATAATTTATATATTTTTCTTGAAAAGTAAATATAAATAGTGTAAAATAATAACCGTGCTGGAGAAATACCCAAGCCCGGTTGAAGGGATCGGTCTTGAAAACCGACAGGGGATGAAAGTCCCGCGGGGGTTCGAATCCCTCTTTCTCCGCCATTTATAATAATAACGCTTTGGTGCTTAGTTCATCAAAGCTTTTTTTTATAAAAAATAATCGATATAAAGTGAAAAAATGCTATAATGAATATAGCTAAGTAAGAAAAGTGAGGTATATTGTTTATGAAAAAAATTGATGTAATTGTAAAGGATAAAAATACCCTCGTATTAGTTGAAGATGCCAAGTCAGGAGATGTTATTGATTTAACAAGTTTAACTAAATTTGATAAAACCGCAATCGAAAAAACGATTGAAGAGGGATTAGATAAAGTATATAACGAAAAACTTAATGATGTTAAATCAAAACTTGAACTTGAAAAAAATATAGAATTAAATAAGCTAAATGCTAAAATCGAAATTTTAAACCAAGAACATCAGGCAAAGCTTAGAGAGGAATTGGTGAAAAATTCAGATCTATATAAGGATAAAATTAATGAATTAAATAATAAACTTCAAAATCAAGAAAATGATATTACAGCTAGATTTAATTTAAGCATGGAAAAGGAAAGGTCTGGATATGTGAATCAAATTCAGGCACTTAAAAATGCAAATGATTCCTTGAAGCAAGAATATGAGCTAAGGCTTGCACAGGAACTAGCAAATGTAGGTCAAGAAAATAACAAAAGGGCTCAAGCTGCAAATGATAAGATTAACACATTACAAGCGCAAATTGATCTATTATTAAAAACCCAAGATACAAATTTAAAAAATAAAGAATTAGAATTAAAAAATGAATATGAGACTAAGATATTAAATATGAATAGTCAGCTTACTGCATTAAAGACTAATGCTGAGTTAGAAAAAGAAAAAGCAATTTTTGCTTTAAAGCAGGATTATGATGTAAAAATAAGAGAAAAGGAAGATATTATTAATAATCTTCAAAATCAAAAGGCTTCCTTAAATGTTAAACAGACAGGAGAGGACTTAGAGTCTTATTGTAATAATATTGTTACTGAGCAAATGCAAAATGGCTTCCTTAATTGTACATGGGAAAAGGATAATACTGTAGTTAAGGATGAGGGAGAGAAAAAGGGTAGTAAGGCAGATTATATTTTTAAGGTATATGCATCTAATCAACATCTTGATTCAGAGCTACTCGCATCTGTATGTCTAGATATGAAGGATGAAAATCCAGATTCTATTAATAAACAAACAAATGAACATTATTATAAGCAACTTAATAATAATAGGATAAAGAAGAATTGTAGATATGCGGTTTTAGTATCAAATCTTGAGACTAATAAACCAAATGCTTTACCTATATATAAGGTAAGAGAATATGATGATATGTACGTTGTAAGACCTGGTTATTTAATGACATTTTTACATTTGATTACTTCACTTACAACTAGGTTTAAGGATTTGCTTCTTGCAAATGAAAAGGAGAAGCTTGAAATAAAAGAAAAGTATCAATTTTTAGAAGAATTTAATACAATAAAGAATACTTATCTAGATAAGCCACTTGAATTGCTAGAAAAAGATGTTAATAACATAATTAAAGCCAATGATAGTATTGTTAAGGCTTCAAATGACATATATTCATATTGTAGTCATATAGCTACTAAATATATTGGAGAAATAGAAAGCAAAATTGAGAAATTTGAAATTAAGCTTAATAAAGAATATCGTAAAATAGAAATAAATTAATATTTTATTTGTTATTTTGTAGATATTTTAATTTATGGTATTATATGCTAAAATTATAATCAAGAGGAGGGAGATTTATGACTGACGATTCAATATTAGAGCCACTTGATAAATATAATAATTTATTAAAAAAGCTACATCATGAGAATTCTGAAAAATATTTTGATGATTTAGTTAAAAAATCTGGCATAAATGTTTTAGAAAATAAAACGACGGTAAAGAAATATCAAAGTGAGCTATCATTAGCTAAAACGTGGGAGAAAAAAGAAAATAGTATTCGTGGAGTAAAGGTATTTTTAATTTTGTTAGCTATTGGGCTTGTTTTTGCAGGACTTATCTTTATTTATAAAGGAGTATCTTATTCTGGTAATGGTATTCCTGGATGGCTTTGGTACATTTTTTCAGGTGTAACTTTTGTTGGTACAATTGGAATTTTCGTATCTATAAAGAAAAAAGTAAATAAGGTTATTCAAACAAGAAAAGCAAACAAAGAAAAGCATTTAGAAGCTGCAAATCAGCAATTAAAGGCAGCGTGGGACCAAATGGCATGCCTAAATTCATCATATGATTGGAATATTCCTGCTAAAATTCTAGATTCTACAACTAAACTTATAAAGCTTGATGATTTCTTTGATTGTGATAAGTATGAATATCTCCATGAAAAATATAATTTAGAGGAGATAACTGATACACATACATCCGTAAATTATGTGCAGTCTGGTTCAATTGTAGGAAATCCATTCATTGTTTTAAACACCTACAATCAAAATATGGTTAACCATACCTATTCTGGTTCAATTGTTATTCATTGGACAACAACGCAAAGGGATTCAAAGGGAAACACTCGTACTGTTCACCATTCTCAAACCTTAGTTGCAACACTAGTAAAGCCTGTACCAAATTATTATTATGATACGAGATTAATTTATGGCTGTGATGCAGCACCTAATCTTTCGTTTGGTCACGAACCAATGTATATAAAGAATAAAAGTGAAAAGCAAATTGAAAAGATTGTAAAAAAGGGTACAAAGGAATTTGAAAAAAAGGAAGAAAAAGCAACATCATCTGGTAAGAATTTTACAATGATGGCTAATAATGAATTCGATGTACTATTTAATGGTGATGATAGAGATAACGAGGTTGAGTTTAGAGTGTTATTTACACCTCTTGCTCAAACTAATATGCTTAAGCTATTAAAGAGTAAAGAGCCGTATGGTGATGATTTCTACTTTTATAAGCGTAAATGCTTAAATTATGTTATATCATCCCATTCGCAAAATATTGATTATCATTGTGATCCAACTAGATTTTACAATTATGATATAAATGATGCAAAAAATAAATTTGTTGAATATAATGATACCTTCTTTAAAGGCTTATATTTTGATTTAGCACCACTTTTATCAATCCCTGCATATCAGCAGGTTAAAACACATGAATATATCTACAATACACCATATCGTGCAAATATAACAAGTTTTGAACAAGAATCATTAGCAAATCGTTTTGATAAAAATGTGCTAAAGCATAATGAATCAGCTACAGATGTTATTATAAAGGCTAGATTTGAAAAAAAATCTGGTTTATCAGATGTAGTAAATATCGAAGCCCATTCATTTAAGGCGATAGAACATGTTGATTTTGTGTCAAAGTTAGGTGGAGATGGGAGGATGCATGCTGTACCGGTAAAATGGTATGAATATGTTCCAGTAGTTAAAACAACTCCAATGCAGATTCAAAATAGTAAATTAAATATGTCAGAGTATAAAGAAAATAAAAACAATGACAAATTTTCACAATTTATGTCCCAATATAGTAAAAATAGTGCTATAATATATGAAAGAGGTTTAGTTGCAGCATTACTTGCAGATAATTTAAGTGATGATGCATTAGACAAATTTAATTCAATTATAAAGAGAAAAGGAGAAAATTAATTTATGGCAAATCAATTAGATGAAATGACTGGCCCAGTTAATGAAGAGGGCAAGGATATCAATGTTATTCAAAAGCAAATCCCAGTAAAGGTTGGAGCTGGTTCAACAGTTTTCCAAGTAATACTATGGGTACTAGGTATTATTCCAGGCTTAGTTTTCTTATTTATGAAAATTAAAGCCGGTACTTATTTACGTCAACTTGAGCAGAAGGTGCAGCATAATGCATCACAAATTGATAATTATCTTGAGCAAAGAGTAGTAATTTTACAAAACTGTGCTAAGCTACTTGATAAGGCAGTAGAATTAGATAAGACTACATTTACAGAAATCGCAAGACTTCGTTCTGGATCTCAAGCTGATGATTCTATAAGAAATGAGGTTTCATCACAACTAGATGGTATTTCACGTAAGATTAACATCGCATTTGAAAATTATCCAGATTTAAAGGCTCATCAGGAAATTGCGGATGCTATGCAACAAAACTCTTATCTACAAAGAGAAATTACTGCAGCACGTGAGGTATATAATGATACAGTACTTCAATGGAATAAGGCAATTCAAGAATGGCCTACTAAGATGATTGTAGCTGCTAAGCAAGGATACACAACAAGAATTCCTTTCTCAACTTCAAAGGAGATTAAGGATCAAGCTAGATCTGTATTCTTTTAATAACTAAGGGTTGGGTAAAACCAACCCTCTTTTTTAAGGTGGTTTTAATATGGTTAAATGTCCATTTTGTCACTCAGCAAATGTTGAGGCTGAGCATGATTATAACGAAATAAAAAACGAAATAAAAAAATATGCAAAGGAAATATCTGAAGTACTACCAGGTGCTAATGAATTAATTAATACAGCTTTATTATATAACCCTTATGATGATGATGAGTATTTAAAGAGATTAGAGGAAAAGGGATTATCTTACTTTTGCTTAGACTGTGGTAATGTTTTTTATGAAAAGGATTCTGATTTAGGATTGAATCCTGTTGAAATTACAAAAGAAGAATTTGAAAAGATTATTTTAGACGAGCTTTCAAATATAAACTTCTTTGGTGGTGTAATGCTAGATAATGATACTAAAGAAAATTTAATTAAATCATTAATTGGTAATCGAAAAAAATATTATAAGGAAATGGCATATAGGTTAATTGAAGACTTTAAAGACAGATCTTCTGAGCTAGATGAATATATACTTGATAAAAAAATTGAGGAATTACCATCATAATTAAATGTCAAGAGTTGTATTTATATTTTTTCAAATTATAATATAAATAAATATTAATTTATGAGGTATTACTTATGGAAGAAGAAAATGAATTATTAAATGATTTAGATGAGCAATTAGAAGATCGCTTTGAAGATTTATACGATTACAATTTGTTTGATTTACTAGCTGATATTGACGAAGAGGTTTGTGATAGAAGTAGAACTGAATTAGAAATTAATCCTCGTCTTAAGGAAATACTTGCTAAATAGAGTAAGTATTTAAATGCCGTGATAGCACAGCTGGTAGTGCAACGCACTCGTAACGCGTAGGTCGCAGGTTCGAATCCTGTTTACGGCACCATATTGAAACAACAGAATTGATACCAAAAATATCAGTTCTTTTTTTATTTTTAAGGGCTATTTTGATTGTTTTAGGCTTATTTTTGCTAAAATTCAGGTGAAGTAGCCTTTTTTATTTGTCTTTTTTTATTAGTGTTATTTTGTGAAAAGCACGAAAAGCACGAACTAACTAATAAAAAGCACGAATATACTTTAATCCTTATTATTTTGGCCACTGGCATTGCGGCTGCATTACCAGAATTTGTTCCTACTATTGTGAGCGTGGTTGTTGAATTATGTCAAACGTTGGTGGATAATCTTCCGCTTATTTTAGATGCAGCATTACAACTTATCACAGGACTTGAAGAAGGACTAATTGAGGCAATACCTATTTTGCTTGAGGCATTACCTGAACTCATTATTTCAATTGTTGATTTCTTATTTTGCGCAATACCACAAATTATCGAAACAGGTATAACTTTATTTACAAGTATTATTGATGCTCTTCCTGAGATTATTCAAACAATCATTACAGCTATTAACTGTTCAACCGTAACAAAGGTCAATGATTGCAGAGAAGAACTTAGAGAATTGATGAAATACATTGACAGAAAGGAATTCAAACCGATAATTTCTGATTTCGACGATGAAATAACAACATTCACGGATGCGGTGGAAGATCCAGTTGATTTCACTGTTACTATCGATGATTTCAAGACATTAGAAGAAAAGACCATATTCTTTATTCACTCAAATCCAGAGTTGTCTCTTGTTAACGAAATCCAAAATCTAATAAAGCCTACATTAAAGGCAATTGCAGATTTTAAGAAAGAGGTTATTAAGATTGCCAAAACAGCAGAAGAATACAATGAATTATTCAAAGAAGATGAGGACTTAGTTGTATTTGTTAGAAAGAACATTGAATTTATTCCATCTTCGATTGAAGCCTTCTTAGCAGAAGAAAAAGCAAAAGGATTCAATGATGAACAGCTAAAATATATTAAAGAACTGTTGCTGTTTATTTCACAAAACGGTGACTTCAAGAGAAACTATTTGTTGAGGCCAGAATTATTATTTGGAGAACTTTTCAATAGTTCTGAAATAAACAACTTAATCGTTGATATTGAATCTAGGATATAAGGAGAAACTATTTGATGAAAGAAAGAATTGAAAATTTGCTAACTCTCGAAGATATTCTTAGCAATAAAAAATATTCTGTCATTTATTATCAAAGAGGATATAGGTGGGGAAGAAAACAGATCGAGCAACTAATAGATGATTTGACTATTTCTTTTGATGATTCTTTTGACAAAGTCAAAGCTGTAGAGTTGGCAGATGTAGAAAGATTTGATTATTATATGGGGACAATAATCGTCACTGGTAGCCAAGATATCGTATCGAATTGGAAACTTGGAAGCTCCTTAAGCCTTGTGATGTTCAAGTTCGCGGCCAGACCTTATGACCCAAGACTTATCCAACACAAGTATGGACACGCAGTTCAATCGTTAATCTTAGGACCTATTGGTTATTAGTGATTGGCTTACCAAGTCTTATCTTGTGTGGATGTTTTAGTAAGTATAGAGAGAAGCATAGCATCATCTACTATTCTTTTTATACTGAAGCCTGGGCCAATAAACTCGGTGAAAATATATAAATAATTGATGGATTGACCCTCCCCAGGTAGGCTTTAAATTATCCTTGGGATAACGTGCAGGGGGGCTCACAAAAATTACGAGCCAAATATTTTGAAAAACTAGGGAATTCTAAAAATACAAAAAAGTGTTTGACAAATAGACTAAAATATGTATTTACAGCAAACTTGTTAGAGAGTAAAATATAAATAGAGGTGAACTGAACTATGAGATTAAGTAAGTATAAAGTATTAAGTGCTTTACTAACTATTTTAGCACTAACTTCTTGCGGAACTGATATGAGAGATTGGCCTTATGTCAATTTAGATTTTAATGTTGAAGAAGTTAATTGTATTTATATTGAATATATAAACCGAAATGATGATTCTTTATCTTATAAATGTTATTCAAATCAAATAGGTGCAATAAATGATACTTATAATTTTCTCGAATCTTTTCATATTAGTGAAAAAGTTACCTCAAAAGATGTGAGTGATTTTAACAGAAAAGTTGCAGTTTATTTTGTTTGTAGTGATAACAGCATTTATGATTTCAAAGCTTATTATTATAGTGGTGCTTCAACATATTTTATGTACAATGATGAATTAAGATTATTTCCAGCTGATTTTGGAAGTACATTTTCTACTTTTATTGTGCAAAATGGTTCTTATTTTACATTTTATTAGAAAAAGGAGGTTTTAATTATGCTATTAAAATGTTTATTAGGGGTTGGTTTGTTAAGCTTAGTTACCTTAACACCAATTAGCAATGCTGAAAAATTAGAGCAAATTTCAATGTCAGAAACTGAAGCCACTTGTTTTAAAGCTGCTTTGAAAGAAGGAATTTCTGATCCAATTGATGAAGTTTATGAGTTAAAAGATCTTTTAGGGAATGCTTTCTATGCTCAAATTGGTGATGAAGATGGATTTATGGTCTTTGATCCTGTGGCAGGAAATTTTATTGAAAAATCTAGCGAGCTTGAATCTCCATATGATTTTAATGGAAACCATGATTATTACTATTTTGGTCCTATGAATTATTATGAACGAATAGGAGATGAGTTTTATTCGATTTTAGATGAAACTTACGTTGGCTTAGAATATGTTTCTGCATTACAGGAGATTTTTGATGAACAATTACTTACTTTTAGAACAACTCAGTCACAAACTGCATATGAAGATTATTGCAAAGCTGCTTCAAAAACGGTTGCACCATTATCTATTGATGTAGATAACAAAACCTACATAAATAACTATCAATATATTAGAGATGCAATTCATCCTGATAACAACAATAACTCATGTGGATATGTCGCGGGTTCAATGATTCTTTATTATTGGGATAGAACTATGCACGAAGGTACTGTTCGACCACAATATTTAGATGCGAATGGGAATTTAAACAAAATAAGTGCGATTGATCCGGAACATAATTTAAAAGATAAATTAGTATAACTAGCTGGCGGCGAAGCTTCATCTTGGGGTCTTCCTGTAAGAGATGCTCTTTTAGATTACTGTAGAGAATATGGCATAGGCGCATCATCTTCATATTATTTTGGTAAAATCGGTTTGGATAATGAATTAGCTAATGATAGACCTGCGATTATTTTTGGTTCTTTGCCTGATGAAGGTGGAGATAGAGGTCTCATAATGCATGCTGTTGTTGCATATGGAGTTCAGCATGAATGGTGGGGTGGTTATTATATAGTAAATTATGGTTGGGGAGATAACACTGCTGAAGTTTCATTAGGTTTTGGCTTTGTTGGTTCCGTTTGTCTCTTTCAATTAAGTGATGACTATAAAAAAACTTATTCCGTTGTTCCTACTGACTATGATTATCCTGATACCTATTGCAGCACTCCTACTGATAAAACAGTTACAACTGCTAGTGGCTTAACGTTTGATACCACAAGATTAAGAACTGGGTTTATTCAAGGTGAATATGTAACTATGTGTCCTAGAAAAGAAGGATATGGTACTGCTTATATTGACTATTATTTTACAAATCCAGTTACAAGTATTGATGTTGATCTTTCTTACTGGAGTGATGATGAAAGATATTATACGGCTGATAATCCAGAAGCTAGAATTGAATATTACAGATTATGCGAAAATACACCAATTGAAGCTTTGAATTTGTTAACAGCTGGTTTACCAACTGATAGAACAAATCAAAAGACATATCATATTGATTTTCCAGGCGGAACTAGACATATTAGATTCTATACTCACTTTAACAATATGATAGGTTACACTGATAGAAATAAAGGCAGAATATCAATCGGTCCAATGAATATATCAACTTATTGGTAAAAAAAGGAACAACAGTTAGAGCTCTGAACTATGGGCTCTTTTCTTTTAAAAATATAGTGCCTATTCGACTTGATATAACAGCCTTCTTGAGTGATGTATATACACGAGGAGACATGGATTATGTCATTAGAAAAATTACAAGAAAAGCTTAGTGGCCTTAGCGATGAAACAAAGTCCTTTTTTAAGATTATCAAGGATAGAGCCGAGCTCATCAAAATCATCAAGCTAAGCATTAGCTATGTATTTAGAAGAAACATTTGCAAAATATCTATAAAATTCTTCATAGTGAGACAATCATGCTTATTTGAGTAATTGGAGGGAATTGTATGTTTAAAAGTATAAAGATTATTAATGAATGTAAAAAAATACTTAAGAAGCATAATATTAAATATGATGAAGGCTTTAGAATATACAAAAAACTAGGATTTATTCATTGCCAAGTAGATGATTGGAGAGGACATATTGAAGTCGATGGTTTTCCAGTTTTATCATCTAAAACAGCAATTTCTATTATAGTAGAATTATGTGCTTTTAATTATTTTTTAGAAGAAGAAAAAAACAAAAGAGAAATGTTAAAAAATAATTATCCATTAGAGTATGGAGAATATGAACCAAGAAAATATTTATTTGAAAACATATTGAATGTTCTTAAAGATTTTAATGAACAATATTATAAAAAATCTATAAATAAATATATTAAGTATTTAAACTTGAATAAGACAAATATACAAAAATGGTCATTTGACAAAAAAACTGAATTATTTGAAATATCACCAGTTACAACATTTTCTGCTGTAATAATAAATAAGGCTGGTTCATTTGTGCAAATATATAATCAAGATCCTTGTGGTGGTATAATAGATGATAACATTTATAAATTACTTTCACAGGAGCTGAATAAACAATTATATACGTTTGTTTTTACAAATACAGGTGATGATAGATTTTATTTATATGTATATAACCCTAAATATATAGATTATTCAGATAACTATATTATGATTAATAAAGCTGATAAAGTAGTATGGACTTATTTTATGAATGATAATAAAATAAGTAAGCAAGAAAGGGTTTTTATTTTTGATGGTTTAACTCTTAATATTACGGGTGAAATCAATATTTAATATAGATTGTAGTTACTCCAAATGGATGAAACACGACTGATAAACAAAAGCTTATTTTTTTAGCTAATCTAAAGGCAATTCCACTTGGTAACATTTACATTTGAGTAATGATAAAGATTAATAAATGGTAGAATTGTTCTAATGAATGAAGGAGGCTAATAATGTGAAATATATAAAATATCCGTTTTATGATAATATTATTAAAAAAGAAAGTAAACTCCGTTTTAAAAATCTTGATAAAGAAGCGAGAAGAAATGTTAGGATAAATAAGATATTTACATGTTTTATTATTACATTATATGTTATATTGGTAGTTTCGTTTATCTTACTTATAAAATATTTGCTTAAAATTATTGAAAACCAAATATTTGAAACATTGATGATGATTGGTATGGTTTTAGCCACAATAGTTGTTCCTTTTGTGGTAATCGCTTTAGCAATAAAACTAATAGGTAAATATATTCCTCCTTCAACTATAGGGGAATTAACTATACAAAATATCCAAGATATTACAGCCCCATTAAAAAAATACTATAAGATATATGGACCATCTATTGTGACTAAATGCTACAAATGTTCGAATGAATCATTCACTAATAAAGATGTTATTATTTTTTTTTATAAAGGAAGAATAAGAATTGTTTTAGATTTTAATCATACAATAAAAGATTTCGGATGTTATGAATTTGAACTTGATGAAATGAAAACATCATACATTGAAGAAGAAGGAAAAGTTAAAACGTTGTTAAGTGATGGTGAATTTGAGTTCTATTTAGGAAAAAAAGCAAAAGCTTTTATTAGGAAATGTTTTGCTTCATCAAAATGTCCTTGTTGTGGTTATTATACTTTTATAGAAATAGAAAGAGGAAATTATGATATTTGCCCTGTATGCTTTTGGGAAGATGATGTTGAACAAGAAAAGAATCCAAATTATGATGGTGGAGCAAATAGAGTATCATTAGTGACAGCTAGAATTAATTTCAAGAAATATGGTGCTTGTGAACAAGAAATGGTAAAGTATTGTAGACCACCGAAAGAAAATGAAAAAAAGAAAATATAATTATTTTTAGTATTTTTCTATTAATTAAATTAAACTGATGCTACATGAAATTTTTATTTTAGATGTTAGTGCACAACGAGGGTGTTCAAAATCTCTCTAGGGGTGTGCACTTTTTTATAAAGTGTGTGCAAAAATCTATTAGGGGTGTGCATTTTTTTACTAAGGGGTGTGCATAAAAAAACTTAGGGGTGTGCAAAAAAAATAGGCCATTTGCACACTGTATCAAAATAGTCCAACAAACACATAAAAGAACTAGAATTGTGATACGAGAAATCTATCGAAATTTTTTTGTTTTTAGGGCTAAAATGGCTAAAATAGTAGGTTTCGATACCGTTTAATAAGGAATTTGCCTTATTTTTGGTATCAATTTTAACAACATAAATCAAATCATTAATTAAGGGGGTTGCAATTCCAAATGCTCAAAATGCTAGGAGGTTGCATTTTTTTATGCCAAAAATAGAGGTGGTTGCACTTGAAAAAGTAGGGGGTTGCAAAATTTAGGCCTATTTTTTCAGAGGAAGTCGAGTGTAAGATTTCTGCAAATTCTAGTAAATATAATTTTTTGTTAGATGGTGACAATCTCCCATCATTAGAATTGCTTTTAAAAACACATAAAAGAATGATAGATGTTATATATATTGATCATCCATACAATACGGGTAAAAAAGATTTTGTCTATGATGATGCTTTTGTTGATAAGACAGATGTATGATTAAAACTAATAGAGATACAAAGATAGTGGAATTCTATAAAAGAAAAAAGGCAGATGGATTGGCGTCCCGTGCTGCCTTAGTCGCTTCCATGAATAAACTATTAAGAATAATTCATTCACTATGTAAAAATGGTTGTTTATTTAAATAATCATAGACATTATACCATATAAATTTTAAAAATGCCTCTTTTTGAGGTTTTTGGTCTTGGTTTTAATAATATACGTTAATTCATATGGAAAATTATTAAATTAATACTTGATTTTCCTTATCTAATTTATTGCATTAATTCAAAAATTCTATTTATTACGCTTATTATTCCTTCACCAATTTCATCTAAGGTTTGAGGGATTTTACCTTTAAAATAGTCTACAAATAAATGAATTGTACCATTTGTTATAAAATCAATTTCAGCTTTTCTTTTATTTTTATCACTAGATAAAAAATTAATATGAACATCTTTTGAAATAACTTCATTGCATTTATCCTTTAAATTACTAATGAATCTAAGTGGTAAATTAGATAAGAATATTTTTTTATATAAATCCTCATTTCTTTTTAATAATTCAATTAATTTTTTAATATAGGTAGGATAATCTAGTGTATGACTTTTTAGATAATCCTCTAATAAAGAGTTTAATAATGTAGTTATTTCATCTTCAAATTCCTCAGATACACTATAAATATCTTCGTAATGACTATAGAAAGTTGATTTACTAATATCTGCTCTTTCAACAATTTCTTTTACTGTAATTTTATTAATATCATTTTTTTCTGAAAGCAATTCAGCAAATGCTTTTTGAATTGCTTTTTTGCTTTTTCTTACGTTACGATTTTCCATAAAATTTTGCCTCTTTTTGAACTATTTTAGAAAAAGAGTCCGTTTTCGTACTTTAGTATAAAAACTGACTATTGATTTATATTTCAATAATGATTATACTCGTAATCGTTAAGAAAGTCAACTAGAATACGAAATTGAACTCGAGTATGATTTTGATAAAGAAGGAGGAGCTTATGAGTATTATAGAAGTTAATCATTTAACTAAAGATTATGGTTCTGGAAGAGGCGTATTTGATGTTTCCTTTAAAATAGAAAAAGGAGAAGTATTTGGATTTTTAGGTCCTAATGGTGCTGGTAAATCAACGACTATAAGACATTTGATGGGATTTTCTCATCCAGGATTAGGAAATACAAAAATATTAGGAATGGATTCTTTTAAAGACTACGATAGAATCCTAAATAAGGTTGGATATATTCCGGGTGAAATAGCTTTACCACAAGGCTTAACAGGCTATCAATTTATTGATATGATGCAGCATATGTATCATATTAATAATAAAGAAATGCTAGAAAAAATGCTTAATTTATTTGAATTAAAGGAAAACGAGCTTAAATGCGATACTAAGCACATGAGCTTAGGCGTAAAAAGAAAACTTGCGATAGTAACTGCCTTTATGTCTGATCCTGAGGTCTTGATATTAGATGAACCAACATCAGGACTAGATCCTATTATGCAACAAAGATTTATTGATTTTGTTATTGAGGAGAAAAAAAGAGGTAAAACAATTCTTTTATCATCTCACATCTTTAGTGAGGTAGATGCAACATGCGATAGAATTGCCATTATTAAGGATGGTCGAATTGTAGATGAATTTATTTCAAATGATTTAAAGCATGCATCTTTAAAACAATATCGTATTAGATTTAATGATTTAAATAATTATGAAAAATTTATTAATGAATATGATAAAAATATAATCAATATTTTAAAAGAAGAAAAGGAAAAGTTTGTTTTAAATATAACTTGTGAGGATAAGAATATTAATAATGTTATTCATTGCTTTACTAAATATAATATAAAGGAATTCAATAACATTAAAGAAACTCTAGAAGATTACTTTATGCATTTTTATAAAGAGGATAAAGAATTTGGAGGTAACTTCTAATGGAATTAAAAGAAGAAGGATTAATTGAAATTAAAGATTTAACTAAGGATTATGGAAACGAAAGAGGAATCTTTGATATTAATTTAATTATAAATAAAGGAGAAATGATTGGATTTGTTGGAACTAATGGTTCTGGTAAAACAACTACAATAAGATCAATTTTGGGATTTATTAAACCTACCAAAGGTGAAGTTTATGTAAATGGTATGGAATCATGGAAAAATCAAGACAAGATTGCTAAGCTTGTTGGATATGTTCCTGGTGAAATAGCCTTCCCTGATTTAAAAACAGGTGTTAATTTCTTAAAGAGCCAAGCTGAATATAAAGGAATAACTGATTTAAGCTATGCTGATTCTTTAATAAAAGAATTACAGCTAGATCCTAAAGCTAACTTAAAAAGAATGAGTAAGGGTATGAAGCAAAAAACAGCCTTAGTTGCCGCTTTAATGGCTGATTCACCAATAATTATTTTAGATGAACCAACTACAGGATTAGACCCATTAATGAGAGATGCATTTTTAAATATTATTAAGCGTGAACATCAAAAGGGAAAAACAATATTTATGTCATCTCATATGTTTAATGAAATGGAAGACACCTGTGATAAGGTAGCTTTAATATCTAATGGACATATTATTGATATAGCTGACATGAAGACAATTAAAAATAGAAATGAAATTGATTTTAAAATTGAATTTAATGATGCTGAATCATTTAATAAATTTATGAAAATGAATTTTAAAATTATTAGAATTCAAGAAAAATACAATCAATGTACTATTGAAATAAATAAAGAAAATATCAACGATTTATTTTTAAAATTAGATGGATTAAATGTGAAATTTATATCTGAGGTTAAATATACCTTAGAAAAGCATTTTAAAGAAATTATGGAGGGAAATAACGATGAAAAATAATAAAAGAAGATTATTTTCTAAAGCTTTGTTTAAGCAAAGTTGCAAAGCAAATGGATTAATGTGGTTAATAATAACAGTTGCGGTATGCTTTATGCTATCTTGTGTTATGTTAATATCTGGTACTAGCAATATCTCAAGTGTAAAGGATGGAGTACAAGATACTATTATTCAAGAATTAATTACAAGTGAAATTAAAAAAACATCAATTAATGTAGAGGATAAAGCTTTAAATGGTGAAAAGGAATTTGATTCAAAATTTACATCAAAATTTAATGAATTAAATACAAAAGAAAATGCTATAAGATTTAAAGCCTATAAAGAAGCAAAAACTCAAGAAGCATATTTAGAATGTGCAAATCTTGTTAAAGATTTAGTTACAGAAAAAATAACTAATGCAGTAGAAGAAAAAGTACTAAGTGAAGAAAATGAAATTAAATCAGAAATCGCAAATGCCGTAACATCTGATATGTCAAAAGAAGAAGCTGCGTATGAAATTGGAACTTTAATGGCTCAAGGAAAGACTCAAAATGAAGCTATTGAAGAGGTTAAAGCTAAATATATTGCATTAGAAACTGAAAAAATTAAAAATGAGCATATCGCTAATGCAAAAGCATCTATTATTGCATCAAAGCAAGAAGAATATACTTTAGAAGCTCAAGAAGAATTAGTAAATGAATTAAATGAAATTCAATCAGAAACTGAAGCTGATGTAACAAATAAATTTAAAGAAATGTATGTTATTCCTTCTTATACTTATGCAAGTAATTCTATTAAATTATATTGTGATGAAAATACAAATGAATATAAGGTTACAATGCTTACTATTAATCCAAATCATTTATTAGATAGCGAATATAGTAAAAATAATGAAGAAATACCTGATGAATATATTAATGATTTTTCATTTTATATGTTATCAGATGTTGAAAATTATGAATATAATGATTGCCAAGGTTATTCTTTACTTGAATTTATAACAAATGATAGATCTGAATTTTTAGAAAATCGTGCAGCAAAAGCTTGTGCAATGGTTGTTGGAGCTAAATTAACTTCAGCAGATTATAAAAAAGAAATACTTAATATTTTAAAGGATTATAAGGTCACTGAAGAAAAATATGATGCAATGGGATTTGATTATAAAAATACTTATAAAATTGCTTATGAAAGTATTGTAGAATTCCAAAATAAACTAAATTATGAATATTCATTAATAGATGAAAATATAAAAGCTAATGAAGATTTATATAAAGCTAAAAAAAGCGAAATTCATGATAAGCTATTCATTGATGTCGCAGGTTCTTTATTAGATAAATTACCCGAAAATGTATCAGATGGTATTCATGAATTAGGCACTATGGATTTATATGGTTTAATTGTTGGTTCTATATTCTTTAAGATGGCAGGATTATTACTTCCAATTATTTATTTAATTATGTGTTCAAATTCTTTAATTGCTGGACAAGTTGATACTGGTTCAATGGCTTATGTTTTATCAACATCAACAAGAAGAAAGGAAGTAACTTTTACTCAAGCAATTTATCTTGCAGGTTCTTTATTATTAATGTTTATTTGTACAACAATTACATCTTGTATTTGCTTTGCAATTGCTGATGTTACAACTGATTTAACATATTTAAAATTAATATTAATTAACCTAGGTGCATTTGTAACACTATTTGCTATTTCAGGTATTAATTATTTAACATCTTGTATCTTTGATAGAAGTAAAAAGGCAATGGCATTAGGTGGTGGCATTTCTATGTTTTTCTTAGTTGCAACAATGCTAGGTTTATTTGGTTCACCAGTAATTCCTTCAGTTGTTAGAATTTCTGCTTTAAATAATTTCAATTATGTATCATTAATTTCTTTATTTGATGTTGTATCAATTCTAGATGGTGGTAATGCTTGGATTTATAAATTAATTATACTAGTTATTGTTGGATTAGCAGGCTATATAATTGGTTCTATTAGATTTGAAAAGAAGGATTTACCTTTATAATAAGAAAAGTCGGTTAATCCGACTTTTTTGTTATTATGTTAGGCGAATGCCTCACATAAAAACCTCCAATATAAAGAGAACCAGATTTAGTTTTCAGTTATCATACTTATTGCAGGTATGATTACACTTATACAAAATTAGCTAAGAATTTAGAAAAGGAGGTAAGCGGAAAGTAGAAATGCTTGAATCCTTTTGCAGGAAGTGAACATAAGGAACGCCAACAAGGCGAAGGACCTGAAGAAGAAGGCAAAGCTTCCGGACAAGGCGTTCGACAAGACAAGGATCACGGAGGGACTCAAGTGGCAGCTCGACAAGCTGAGCGCATTCGATTTCTCGCAAAGCAGACAGAACATATTCATAGTCGGTGAATGTTCCACAGGGAAGACGTCTCTCGCATCCAAGATAGGGAATGATGCGATAGAGAAAGGCGCAAGGGTCATCTACATAAAGTTCGATGATCTCTTGATAGAGCAGAAGCTCAAGAAGAAGGCCTGGAACCACATATTGAACGCCGACCTGATCATAGTGGACGACATGTTCTACATGACGCCTACCCAAGAGGAGCTTGAGCAGGCCTACAGGATAATGATGTTCCTTCAGGAGACAAGAAGCTTAGTTCTTATAACTAACAGGGCACTGTCCTCTTGGAAGGAGATGAAGGTGGACTCGCATCTGGTCGAGACATTGCAGAAAAGACTGATGCAGGGAGCACAATTGATATCGCTTGCCTAATCTGATGATACTAGATTCATCAGTTGGCTCAAAAAGAAGTCGTCTGCCTTCTTGAACCAAGCGATGAGGCTAATATCCCGTTTGGACGAAGATTTTCCGCGAAACGAGTTGAAACAGATTATTCTCACCGAATTACCAATAAGTTAGCAATGGGTGAGAATAAAACCATACATGGGGGAGGGGAGGTCAAATCTCTACACCTATTCGACCCCATACCGAGCTTGGGGTTTCGTGTGCAAAAATTGGAGTTTAAACGTGATACTGACAGCTTTATATTTAAATCTAAATTTAACGATATAAATGCATCGTTTAAAATAGCATATTCAGTTTTTAGTTTATTATAAGCTATTTCTAATGTTTTGTATTCCTTTATAGTATTTAATAATCTCTTTTCTCTTTTACTCATAATTTTTTCCTTATTAATACATGAAAATAGTGTAGATTTCTTAACCCCATATTTATCACAAATATCTTTTATTTTTAGTCCTTTTCTATAATTATTTAGTATTTCTTTTTTAGCTTCTTTTTTAAATTTCATATTTAATCCTCCAGGGAAAGGATTATATATCATCTATAAATATGAATCAAGATTTTATATAATGTAGGATAAAGAAGCCAAAACTTCTTTTAGTATAAAAAATGTATATAGAAAACTTAAAGAGTCCATTTATATAAAGTGTTAATTATGTGTCACAAATTAAAAAAAAATTCAAATTTGTGACACATATTTTAATTTTGTGATATAATATAAATGAGGTGAACGACTATGCTAATTAAAAGAAATCAATACCTAGAAAATATTAGAAGATTTTACGAATCTAATTTAATTAAAGTCTTAACTGGTGTTAGAAGATGTGGTAAAAGTGTTTTATTAAATCAAATTAAAGAAGAATTAATAAGTGAGAAGAAAATAAGAGAAGATCATATTATTTCAATTAATTTTGAAGATATTAAATTTTCAAAGATTAAAAACTTTAATAAATTAAACGATTATATTTTAAAGAGAATTAGAGATAACAATAAATATTATATTTTCTTAGATGAAATTCAACATGTAAAACAATTTGAAAAAGTATTAGCTTCACTTAAAGCATCTCAAAATGTTTATATATTTGTAACAGGAAGTAACTCCAAACTTTTATCTGGTAGACTTGCTAGTTTACTTGTTGGTAGATGTAAAGAATTTAAAATAATGCCTTTTACTTATAGTGAGTTTATTAAATACTATGAAGAAAATGGATTAGAACTCCCTAAAAAGCCTTTACAAAACTATATTAGATTTGGTGGCATGCCACAAAGAATGGATTATGATTTAGAAGAAGATATTAAAGAATATTTAAAATCAATTTATTATGGAATTATTGATAAAGATATTTGTAATAAGAAATCTAAAATCGATAAAGAAACATTTATATTGATTTCTAAATATATTATTAATAATGCTTCAAAAGAATTTTCAGTTCAAAATATTGTTGATTATTATAATTTAAATAATCAAGATGGTATTTATAGAAAAATGGTTTATAGATATTTAGAAAAATTAGAACAGGCTTGTTTAATATCAAGAGTAAAAAGATATGATATAGCAACTAAAAGGACATTAAAACAAGTTGAAAAACAATTTGTTGTTGATAATGGATTCTTTCTTGCTTGTAATGATTCTAA